>JASFFJ010000034.1:0-21068 GCA_050124355.1 Desulfobacterales bacterium
TCCATGGCGCCGCCGGGGAAATAATCGTTTTGAATGTCAACGAGAATCAGTCCAGTTTTCATGATGTGCTCCTATTTATTGAAGATTGTCGATTGAAGATTGAAGATTTTTTGATCACGGCATGGTTGCTGCCTTGGCAAAATTGCTCAGGTTGAAATCGGCTTTGATAGTGACAAGCAAACTCCGGCTGCTTTTACATATTCCGCTTGCGCAAACCCTGCTGCTGCGTATACCTTGCGGGCGCCATGATTGTTTTCCTGAACCTGCAAGGTGAGCTTGCAGCAGTCCATTTCACGGGCTTTCCTTTCGATTTCTCTCAGGAGTCGCTGACCGACGCCCTGCCTTCGATGGACCGGCAGTACTGATAGATCATCGATATGAATCAGCGGTTTGGCAGCGAAAGTTGAAAATCCAAGGAAGCACGTCGCAATACCGATGGCTTTGTCTTTTCGGTAGGCAAGGAAGATCAAAGACGTGGGATGCTGCTGCAGTGCAGGAATCAGCGCACGTCGAACCTCTTCGGACAGGGGCCTCCCGTTCCCCATCGGATCCACCGCATAGGCATCGATAAGTTCGATAACGTCGTGTTGATGATCTTTGCGGTTGAGGTCTGCCTCTACTATCTCAACTGATAACATAAATAAGCCCTCAATTGACAGATAAACTCCTGACTGAGCTCAGGTCCAAAGATGGCTGTTTATTGCATTTCAATCAGCAAATCCACCAGATGATCAAAATGCCCAACCGCCCGTTCGATCGGCTCCGGTGAACGCATGTCGACGCCGGCCTCCGCTAGCTCATCAAGTGGGAATTTGCTGCCGCCAAGCTTTAGAAAATCGAGATAGGTTCGTCGGGCAGTATCCCCTCCGGAGACAACGTTTTCAGCCAGCGTAATGGCCGCCGAAACGCCCGTGGCATATTTGTAAACGTAAAAGGCGGAATAGAAGTGAGGGATCCGCAAGTATTCAAGTGACAACTCGGAATCAAGAATCAGACTATCGCCGAAATATTGTTGCAGCAGCTTATGATAGCTATCCGTCATCACCTCCAGCGTCAGAGGATCATTGGCTTCAACAATCGCGTGGGTGATCTGTTCAAATTCTGCAAACATGGTTTGTCTGAAAAGGGTCGCCCGGATGTTATCGATCTCTCGGTTTAGGATGTAGGCTTTCATCTTCGGATTGTCTTTATACATTTCCAGCAAATACCTGCTCAGAAGCGCTTCATTGAAGGTGGAGGCCACTTCAGCCACAAAGATCGTATAGTCATGATCGACATAGGGTTGGTGTTTCCTCGAGTAGTAAGAGTGCATGGAATGTCCGGCTTCATGGATCAAGGTGTATAGGCTGTTTAGGTTCTGTTCTTCGTAGTTAAGCAGAATATAGGGCGGTGAATCGTAACAACCGGAAGAATAGGCACCGCTTCTTTTACCCCTGTTTTCATAACGATCTACCCATCCGCCCAAAAGACCCTCTTCAAGGACTTGGCAATAATCCTCTCCCAGAGGCGTCACCGCAGCCACCGCCACTGTGACAGCTTCTTCATAAGGCATACAAAAATCGACATCATCAATAATCGGGACATAGGTATCGTAAAAGTGAAGCTCTTTGAGTCCAAGTGCTTTTTTTCTGAAGTTCAGATATTTGAACAATGGGTCCAGATGCCTCTTCACGGACCTGATAAGGTTGTCATAAACCGTCTCCTGAATATTGTCACTGAAAAGGGCCGAGGTTCGACAATTTTGAAAATTTCTGGCTCGCGTATAAAAAAAATCCTTTTTGATTGAGTTTGACAGGGTTGCTGCCAGAGTATGCTTATGATTCCGGTAAGCTTTGTAATACTGGAAAAAGGCTTTCTTGCGAAGTTTACGCTGTGAGCTGGTCAGGAGGGTCATAAAGTTACCATGGCTCAACTCCATTTCATTTCCGCTCTCATCGGTGATGGTTCCAAATTTCAAATCAACATTGTCCAGCTGACCGAACACCTGAGAGGGTCCACTGGCGATCTCCCGGCTCATGGCCAGAATCTGTTCTTCCGTTTGACTGCGGGTATGAGGTTTGTATCGCAGAATTTTTTCGAGGTAAAACCTCAATTCAGATAGAGCGGCATCCTCCATGAATCGATTCATGATCTCATCGGGGATGGATTGTATTTCCGGTGTCATAAAACTCGCCATTTCCGATGATCTCGTCGATAAATTGAGGGCTTTTTGGTGAAAGCCCTGATAGAGTTGATTGGATTTATCCTCATCGCTCTTCAGGTGTGCATAGGTATAAAGTTTTTCAATCTTGCGGACAAGTCCCAGGTGAAAATCAATTGCCTCTTTAAACGTTTCAACGGATTCATTCAGACGCCCCTCGTATTTTTGATATATCGGTAACTGCCTTTCAACTTCGACAAACATGGATTCCCATTTTTTGTCATGGTCGAACAGGGGTGTCAGATCCCATTTGTGCTCGCCGGGCGTCTCGTTTCGTTGCGGTATCTTTTTGCCAGCCATATTGATGCTCCTATAGTCCGCCTTCAGGATAACGTCCAAGTAAATTCTAAACCGGTTGCATTTGAAGGTTTTATAAGATAAAAATTTCCCAAATTTCAATAATCAATAACCAAAACAAAGTTCGTCCTCAAGAGCCAGTGGATATTACCCTCTTTTTCCCAACTTCTTCGCATAGCCGGCCGCCCCGATACCGGCCACGCAGCCCTCACCGACGGCTTTGGCCATCTGCCACGGCGGGCCGCAAATGTCGCCGGCGGCAAACACGCCGGCAACATTGGTTTCCATCTTTTTGTTGGTCTGGATATACTTCATCTCATCATCCAGCTGAACCCCAAGATGAGTCGCTAGCTCCATGATGCCCTTGGCACCAAGCTCTATAAATACACCCTTGACCGAAATGGTTGACCCGTCTTCCAAACTGATGGCTTCGACACTGCCTTGTCCGATGATATCTCTAATCTTAGCATCTTCGTGAACAATAACGTGACTATTTCTTAGCTGCGCTTTAAGCGCTTCGGTGACGTCGGGTTTGTCGCATATCAGGTGAACCGACCCGGCATAGTCAAGCATGGTCAATGCACCCGACACCGCTGCACTGGCACTTCCGACTACGGCAACATCTTCTCCTTTGTAAAAATTTGCATCGCATTCCACACAATAACTAACACCGCGCCCCAGCAGTTCTTTTTCTCCGGAAACACCCAGCTTATTACGGGTGGTTCCAGTGGCAATAATGAGTGATTTACTTTGAAACTCAAATCCACTTTCAATAACGACATTATAAAATTCGCCGTCGGGTCCTACTTTTAGAACATCTTCTTCAAGCATCTCGGCGCCAAAGTTTACCGCTTGCTGCCGGCCGACATTGAGCATGTCTTCACCGGCTACGTTAAACAGACAGCAAAAATTTTCAACGTGGGCATGAAAGAGACTGCTTTTCGTTTCCTTACCCAGCACCAATACGGAAACCTTTTTGCGGGCCGCATGGATGGCTGCTTGTAAACCGGCCGGTCCGGTTCCTAAGATTACCACGTCATAGCTTGCTTTATTCGGCATGTGTAATAACCCCTCATACTCGTTCTATATTGTCAGCGTAAAATTTTTTGCATACTCAAAAACCTAAGCATCATGAGGACGAATACAAGCGTTGAATATCACGATTTATGCTGTTAACGGTTTAAAGGTTCAGGGGTTAAATTCTGTTCCTCTATAGAAAGCTAATATCGATGCCAGAGGATATGCCGTTGCAAACCGTGATAAAATTAGGAAATAAAATTCAGAACGATTTGTCCGATATCCGGTATTGTTGGCACAACCACAAACAATTGGGTTGCATCAGATTTTACGACAAGTCAGTAGTTCTGAATTTTGCCAAATTGACAAATCCATCCTCTTTCTCTATACTCTCGCAGTCTTAATTCATAAGCCACCCCACCCTTTGGCGGGATGAGAATTGTAAAGGTTCTCCCGTTACCAGGAGAACACACAAAATTGATTTAAACTTGAACGATGCCGGTGGCTTATGAATTAAATAAAAGAATTTTGGCTCACTTATTTTCCGATTTCGTCAGCTATGTAAGCAGCGTATCTGCTCATCAGAAACGGACAAATCAGAAAAAGACATGATTGAAATAATCTTCTCAATATGTCAGCGCACGCGATAATAACAAAAACTAAGTTGGAGCAAAAATTCTTTTCACAAATCAGCGACCACCAGCAGAGCGTGGTCCCGGCCCCTTCGAGAGGCCATCCTCATACCCTCAGCTCTTCTGGTGGTCGCTGATTTCAATCCCTTATTTCATTGCCATCTTTAGAAACGCGTGTAATAAAATCTCTCCGCGACAAGCCGCGGAGTATCATGTTTTTAGGATTTAAATCACTTTTATCGCAGCAAGCTGCGGGGAATTTAACCCAGGAGAGATTAAATATAGGGAGATTAATATGCAGGAATTAAATCCAATAAATTACCTCATCCATTTGGAACCTGATCTGACCCGTTTCAAATTTGACGGCAATTGCGAAATCTTGCTGGAGGCCACCGAGACCGTTTCCGAAGTGGCTTTGAATATTCTTGACATCGCCATCTGGAGCTGCCGGCTCCTTAATAATGAAGGTGATGGATTCGTAGCCTGCCCGTTTAAGGTGGATCCTGCCAAGGAAGAAGTTCGTGTAACGTTGCCCGACGCCACTTCGGGAAAAATCAGATTGAGAATCGACTACCAGGGTGAGATCAACGATAAAATGGCCGGCTTTTACCGCAGTAACTATACCTATCAGGGGGATACCAGATTTATCGCCGTCACCCAGTTTGAAGAAAGTGATGCCCGGCGGGCGTTTCCATGTATGGATCATCCCGCCCAAAAAGCAACCTTTGATATAGAAATCGACATTGACCATCAATTGGTAGCAATTTCCAACGGGGCTGTGAAAAAAGAAGATCGACTCGACAATGGGAAAAAACGGATCACATTCGAGCAAACCCCCATTATGTCAACCTACCTTGTTTTTTTCGGTGTGGGCGAATTTGAGTTTACCCAGGATGAAATGGACAGCCGGGTCCGGGTCGCCACACTTCCCGGCATGAAAAAAAATGCCCGATTTGGAGCGGAATTCGGACGTAAATCCCTGGAATTCAGCGAGAGCTATTATGCAATTCCCTATCCCCTGCCCAAAATGGATCTCATTGCCATCCCGGATTTCGCTTTTGGTGCCATGGAAAACTGGGGTGCCATCACCTTCCGTGAAAATTTGCTGCTTCATTATCCGGGAATTACCTCTAAATTCGGCGAAGAAAGAATTTGTGAGGTCATCGCACATGAAATCGCCCACCAGTGGTTCGGCAACCTCGTCACGCCGTCAGACTGGAGATACCTTTGGCTCAATGAAAGCTTTGCCACTTATTTTGGTTTCGGGGTGGTCGCTCACTATTATCCACACTGGGAGACCTGGCAGAAATTTCTCCGCGGCCAAACCGGAACCGCCATGGCGCGGGATGCGCTGCACGAAACATTCGCCATCGAAATTCCGGGCGGAGAGCACGTTGTGATCAATGCCAGCACGGCACCAATCATTTATAACAAGGGCGGCAGTATTTTAAGGCAGATTCAAGGTTATATCGGTGGTGATAATTTTAAAAAAGGGTTGCAGCACTATCTGAAAACCTATGAATACGGCTGCGCCTCCAGTCATCATTTATGGGAATCATTTGAAACGGTCTCCCATCAACCCATAAGTAAAATGATGAAAAACTGGATCGAACAGGCGGGATTTCCTTTGATCACCGTCAATCGTCAAGGTAACCAACTGGTATTGACCCAGCAACGGTTCACCTATCTGCCGAACAATTTCGATCAAAAATGGCTGGTGCCCATGACCATCAGCCTTTTTTCAAAAACCGGCGCAACAAGACAGCGTACCCTGATCTTAGACGAAATCGAACAATCCATCGAACTTGATGAAGATATCGTGGCTTACAAAGTCAATGAGCGGCAAACAGGATTTTACCGGGTCAAATACGGTGATCAAAAGAATATCGAAGAACTTGGCAAACGGGTGCAAGACAAATCCTTGCCGCCCGAAGACCGATGGGGACTTCAAAATGATTTATATGCCCTGGTTCAAGGCGGCCAGGCCGTGTTGGATGAGTATCTTAACTTTCTCAGCTTTTATGATCGCGAAGACGCTTATTTACCCTTAGCCAGCATCGCCGAAAATTTATATTCCGCATACCTTGTGATGAAGAGCGACTTCAGGCAAAAAATTTCAGCCCTGGCAATACCAAAACTTGAAACCATATTGACGGGTATCGGATATGAACCGTCGAAAGACGAAAGCCACCCTACCTCAATGCTGCGTGACCAAATCCTCTGGGATGCGGCCTTATATGGTTCGCTGCCGGCCCTAGATTTTCTCCGCGGTCGATTCGCGGCCCTGAGGAGCGATACAGTCCACCCTGACATTATGAAAAGTGTTATGCAGGCCGGGGCGCTGTCCGGCGATGAACAGGTGTTTGACTGGTTTACTCAGCGATTGCAGACCTCTCAAATCGAGCATGAGCGCATGAACATTTTAGCCGCCCTTGGCTGCTTCAGGGATGAAGCGTTGATAAAAAAAACCCAGCAATATACACTGGATGTCGTGCCCGCCCGCAACAAATTTATACCGGTGGTGGCCATGGCCGCCAACCCCTATGCGATTCCGCTGATGTGGGATTGGTATGTATCAAATTTAAAGGAAATCGAAAAATTTCACCCCATGTTGTATGAGCGGGTCATCGCTGCGATCGTCCCGACCGGTGGAATCAAAAGAGCCGACGAGGTGAAAGCCTTTTTTGGCAATTACATGAAAAAATCCGACAAGGCCAAAGATGTTATCAAATTGTCTTTGGAGCGACTGGAGATAAATTTGCGGATGCGAAACCATCACTAATAAGGAAAATATCCGTTTGAGCAACGATATTCTCAATCATTTTTCAATATACCGCCTTGACAAACACCTTGTATTCTTTTATAGATCTTTCCTTAACAAAGATTACAAACCAGCGATTACCAGCAGCACACGGCCCCGGCCACTTCCAGGGACCTCAGTCATACCCCTCCAGCACCGTTGGTGGTCGCTGATTGGAATCAAATTTGGGACCCTATATGCATCCGACGAATAATTTAATTTCATTTTCTGGCCGTCACATTATTATCTATTATTTTATGGAGCCCATCCTTTCAGTTTTATATTCAGGAGACCGTAATTGATATGAATCGGCGCACTTTCCTTAAAATGGCCGGTGTGGGCAGCATTTCTTTTGCATTTGGCTGCAATCCGCCACCCAAAAAAATACTTTCCCAGGTTCAAGCGCCTGATGATATGGTGACGGGTAGAGCGGCGTGGTATGCCGCTACTTGCCGGGAGTGCCCGGCCGGTTGCGGCATCCTGGCAAAAAGCAGGGAAGCACGCATCGTTAAAATCGAAGGCAATCCGCTGCACCCGATCAACAAAGGCAAACTCTGTATGCGGGGGCAGGCCGCTCTGCAGGGAATGTACAACCCGGATCGACTTAAAACCGCAATGCTCAAAGAAAACGGCCAATGGCAGTCGCTTGCCTTTTCAAAAGCCGAATCCATCCTAAAAACCAAGGCCGCGCAGGCCGCTCAAAAAGGGCAAAATCGGGTGCACATGCTGACGGAAACCGTCGGCAATAGCCTCATGAGCCTGTTCACGGTAACATTGCGCAACCTGAACTCCCAGCCGCCATTGGTATTCGAATCCTATGCCTATGAATCACTAAAAACTGCCAATGAAAAGGTGTTCGGTGTTGACGGATTGGTTTCCTATCACATGGACCAGGCCGATGTTCTGGTGTCCTTCGGCGCCGATTTTCTCGAAACCTGGTTGTCTCCCGTCGAATACGCATGGAAATTCAAAGCCATGCATGCGGTCAAAGATCAAAATAAAAATTCATTTTTCCAGATCAGCCCGTATCAATCTTTGACCGGTGCGAATGCCGATCATTGGTTGTCCTGCAACCCCGGCAGTGAGGCGGTTGTCGCGCTTGGTTTGATCAGACAAGCCTTAGATATCGGCAAAGGCAAAGCGCTTCCCAAAGGGCTGCAAGAATTTTTAAACAAAACGACGGCGCCTTATATTCAGGACCGGGTCCTCGAACAATCCGGAATTCCGTTGGCATTGTATGAAAAACTGATCATTCAACTGATGGAAGCACAGCGTCCACTGGTGCTCGGAACAAACACCGGTGGCTCCGATCTCAACGGCCTCCAAACGAACCTAGCGGTAAACTTACTCAATCTTATTCTCGACCCCGATCTTGCTTTAATTGATTTCACCGAGCGACATCGGGTTGAAATGGCAGCAAAGCGGTCTGATATTTTGCAATTTTTTTCCTCTTTGAATACCGCCGGCGCCGAGCTGCTGCTGCTAAATAATGTCGACCCGGTATTTACCCTGCCAAAAAACAGCGGTGTCAGACAGGCCCTGGACAATAAAGATCTTTTCGTCGTGTGCTTTAGCAATTTTATGAATGAAACCGCTGAGATGGCTGATCTTGTCCTGCCGGTCCGAATGCCCCTGGAAACCTGGGATGAATACGGCGGCAAACAGACCCTGGTATCTACCTTGCAGCCGGCCATGGGCAAAATGTCAAAGGCACCCAATTTGGGGGATGTGATGCTGTTCGCCGGTTTTGACGGCAATCCTCCGGCCAAAAAATATAAAGATTTCCTGATCTCGAATCTTGCTGAAAGTCGGGGTATTGCCAGTAAGATTCAATGGATTGAGACCATCCAGCGGGGGGGGGCTTTTGATCTAACCGTCAAACCCGATAAAGATCGTAAAAACCCCGATCCAAAGGATCTTGTGGGCATACTGGCCAAAAATTCTGAACCGCCAACATCGGGGTTAGTGTTTGCGGCGATGCCGTCCATCCGTTTTTACGACGGGCGGGGTGCCAACAAACCCTGGCTGGATGAAGTACCGGACCCGCTATCCCGCATCGCCTGGCAGACACCCATTTTTTTGAATCCCGCAACGGCCGCCGCAAACGGAATCAATCAGGAAGACATCATTGAGCTTCAAAGCGAATTCGGCAAACTGGAAGCAGCGGTGTATGTGAGCGAACTTATCAATCCGGGTCTCGCGGTCATGGGTATCGGACAAGGGCACAAAGCCTATGGAAGGTATGCCAAGGATACCGGCGTGAATCCCTTGCAGCTGCTCTCCGCCAGCGTTAACCCGGCTTCCGGCGGCGCCAGCCTGAATGTTGCTGATGTCAGCATTAAAAAAACAGGACAAACACAGAAATTGGCCAGCACTTCCGGCAGCCTCACCCAACATCACCGTACATTCGCTCTGTCGATTCGACTCGCGGATTTACAAAAACCGCCAGCACCCAAAAAAACCGATTTGACTATGGAGAATTTCCCGCTGACCCTACCGTTATCTGAAGGATACGATCCAAAGCGCGATTTTTATCCATTCCATGATCATACGGATTACCGCTGGGGGATGGTGGTGGATCTGGACAAATGCATCGGCTGCGGCGCCTGCGCCGCTGCCTGCTACGCGGAGAATAACATCGGTATTGTCGGTGTGGACCGGGTTATCGAAGGACGCGAAATGGGCTGGCTGAGCGTCGAACGTTACCATTCTGAAGACGATATGAAAAAAGTGACGTTTTTGCCCATGATGTGTCAACACTGTGACAACGCACCCTGCGAGTCGGTCTGCCCGGTATATGCACCCCATCATTCTGCCGAAGGTTTGAACAATCAAATCTACAACCGCTGTATCGGAACCCGCTATTGCGTGCAGAATTGTCCCTATAAAGTGCGGCGTTTCAATTGGTTTGACTGGAAGTGGCCCGACCCCATGAACCTGCAGTTGAATCCGGATGTTACTGTACGCAGCAAAGGGGTCATGGAAAAATGCTCTTTTTGCATCCAGCGTATTAAAACCGCGCGCAGTGTCGCTAAAAATGAGAAGCGCATGATTCGCGACGGTGAGGTTACGCCGGCCTGCGTCCAAACCTGTCCGACCAATGCCCTCGTGTTTGGCAGTTTAATGGACGAGAACAGCCGGGTGCGCAAGATGGTCGATGATCCCCGCGCATACCAGGCCATGGGTTACTTAAATACCAAGCCGGCGGTGATTTATTTGAAAAAAGTGATACATGAAATTTGAAAAAGGTTAAGGTTGAAAACATGTCGCAGCTAACATACGCCAAAATTGATCAAACGGTCCTGAACACCTTAACTCCGCCAAAAAAGTATTACTGGGGGATTGTTTTTATTCTGTTTTTAGGGGTGATGCTTGGCGCGAGCTGCTGGGCCTATCAGATTTTTGTCGGTATCGGCGTGGGTGGTCAAAATAATCCGGTGGCCTGGGGAACCTATCTGATTAATTTTGTCTTCTGGGTTGGTATTGCCCATTCCGGAACGCTCATTTCGGCCATTTTGCATCTGTTTCGGGCCGGCTGGCGCAACCCCATCGCTCGGGCCGCTGAAACAATGACGGTCTTTGCGGTCTGTGTGGCAGGATTGTTTCCCTTTATTCATCTGGGACGTGCCTGGCAGGTTTATTACATGATACCGTTGCCCAACCAGCGGCTGCTGTGGCCCAATTTCCTGTCTCCCTTGATGTTCGACGTTATTGCCATCAGTACCTACCTGACAGTCAGTTCGCTGTTTTGGTACACCGGCATGTTGCCGGACCTGGCGGCCATCCGCGACCGATCGACCGGTACCCGCCATAAAATTTTCAAGTTTCTATCTTTCGGCTGGACCGGTGCGCACGAGCAATGGCGGCACTATACCCGCGGTTATCTGTTTTTTGCCGCCCTGGCCACCCCTTTGGTTATCTCGGTGCACAGCGTCGTTTCCTGGGATTTCGCCCTTGCCATCGTTCCGGGCTGGCACACCACCATTTTTGCACCCTACTTCGTGGCAGGGGCCATCCATTCCGGTTTGGCCATGGTGCTGACCTTGATGATTCCGCTGCGCAAAATATTGAAGTATGAGGATATTATCACCATCGAAGTCCTCCAAAATGTGGCCAAAACCATTGTGCTCACCGGCCTGATCGTCGGATTGGCCTACGGTACGGAATATTTCATTGCCTGGTACAGCCACAACGCGGTAGAAATGGAACAATTTCGCTGGCGGGCGATCGGCGAATACCGCTGGGGCTTTTACTTTATGGTGTTGTGCAACACCCTGATACCGCTCTTGTTCCTGTTTAGAAAGGTGCGCACGACCATTGCATCGCTGTTTGTCATTTCGCTGGTTGTCAATTTCGGTATGTGGTGGGAGCGGTTTGTCATCATTGCCGGCGGTGTCGCCCGTGGTTTTTCACCCCACGCCTGGGGACTTTACGCCCCGACCATGATCGAATACGGCATTATGCTGGCCGCCTTTTGCCTGTTTTTCTTTTTGTTCGTATTGTTTGCCAAGCATTTACCGTCGGTATCCATGACGGAGATGAAAGAAACCATTCCGGGAGGAGCTGGGCATGCCGACTAAACGACACATCATGGGGCTCTTTAAAAGTGAGGACAAGGTCGTTGCCGCCATCAACGCGCTGAAACAGTCAAGCTATGAATTTATCCGGGTCAATACCCCCATTCCCAGCCACAAAATTATGGACGCCTTGAATTTAAAAAAGAGCCGGGTAGGCTGGTTCACCTTGTGCGGCGGGATATTGGGATTCATCAGTGGTTTTGCGCTGGCCATCTTCACCGCCACGCGCTGGAACCTGGTCGTCAGCGGCAAACCGATTATTGCCATCATTCCGTTTGTGGTGGTCGGATTCGAGGTAACGATCCTCGGCGCTGTTTTCGGTAACGTTATCGGGCTTCTCACTCAGATGCGACTGCCCAGTTTTCGCTGGTTTAAATATTATGACGCACGTTGTTCGGGCGAGCATTTCGGTGTTCTGGCAGCCTGTGAACCGATGCAGGAAGACGGCTTGAAGGATTTCTTTCAAGAACAGGGTGCCGAAGTTCAGGTGTTCGAAACCATAAAGGAAAGTCCGCAGCTATGATTGAAAACGACCCCAAAACCATTCAAATCAGTCAATCCAAAGCATACTGGGTGTTCCTTATCCTGGTCGCCATCGGTGTAGCTACTTTTATTTTCGGGCTGACCAGCGGCCACCCGGAAAGAGCCTGGCAGGCTTACCTGATCAACTTTCTCCTGTGGTCGGCCATCGCCCAGGGAGCGGTTCTGTTTTCAACGGTCATGCACATGACCAAAGCGCGCTGGAGCGGACCGATTTCCGGTCTTTCGGAATCTTTCACAGCCTTTTTCCCGCTTTCGTTTATTCTCTTCCTGCTTCTTTTCCTCGGTCGAACCCATATTTTCCCCTGGTTGCATGAGGATTTACATGGGAAAGAAGTCTGGCTGAATATACCTTTCTTGTTTTGGCGGGATTTCTTTGGCCTCTTGATTCTATACCTGCTTGGATTTGCGTATCTGTTTAACGCGCTGCAACTGAAATTCGATCCGAATCAGCCATCGAGTGAAATTCGTAAATATATCCACAATGCGTGGAAACAAAATAACCAAAATCCGGAACGGATAAAAAGTAAAATGACCACCTACGGCGGTCTCTATATCCTGGCATTTGCGTTGGTGCTTTGCCTGATTGGATTCGATCTTGTGATGAGCATGGATCCCCATTGGATTTCCACCCTATTCGGCGCATATCATTTCGTCAAAGCATTTTTCATCGGCCTGGGTGCTTTGATTATCGTGGCAGCTATCATTCGACTGAAGCAGGGTGAGGCATCTGGGATCAAATCCAACCATTTTCACGACACCGGCAAGCTATTTTTCGGTTTTTGTCTGCTCTGGGCGGATTTCTTTTACGTTCAGCTAATGGTCATCTACTATGGCAATATCCCTGAAGAAACCCATTACGTCATCGCCCGTACCATGTTGGCGCCCTGGAACAAGTTGGCCTGGGCGGTATTTTTCGTCTGCTTTGTCGGCCCTTTTTTCATACTGCTAAACAAGGACATCAAAACCAGACCGATTTTCATGATCGTCATCTGTTCAATCGTGATTGTCGGCATCTGGTTTGAACATCTTCTGTTGCTCGGACCGGCCTTAAGCCACGAGAGCCAATCGATTCCCCTGAGCTTCTCCGACGGCTTGATTTCGCTGGGATTTTTGGGATTGATGGCCATTGCGGTCGGATATTTTCTGAAAGTTTTTCCCGAAGCAGTGCCGGCAACGGAAAATAATTGACTTTAAATTTCAAGCCTTTTTTGACAAGGGATAATACGTTGAGAACAAATACAAAAATTTTTTTGCTGACCCTGATCACCCTGCTGGCAACCGCTGGCTTCGTTTATGTTTTTTGGGTATGGCCGGTTCGCGGACTCGGACCGGAACAGC
Source organism: Desulfobacterales bacterium (assembly GCA_050124355.1). Classification (GTDB taxonomy): domain Bacteria; phylum Desulfobacterota; class Desulfobacteria; order Desulfobacterales; family JAFDCJ01; genus JAFDCJ01. The sequence goes on from JASFFJ010000034.1 coordinate 13,405, forward strand.
CGATTCCCTTCAGCCACGCGGTACATAGCGGCGTCAAGCAGATTCAGTGCCAATACTGCCACCCCTATGTTGCCTATTCCAATCATCCCGGTATTCCACCGGTGGAAAAGTGTCTGCACTGCCATAACTATATCATCAAAAAACATCCCTGGATCCAAAAGGAGCATGAGTATTTCAATACCCAGACCCCTACTCCGTGGAAAAAAGTCAACTATGTGGCCGAGCATGTCCTGTTCAATCATCAACGGCACATCAATGGTAAAATTGCCTGCCAGGAATGTCACGGTCTGGTTCAAAACATTCAGCGACTGCCTCACAAAGAATGGCGCATGGGGATCTGCCTGGAATGCCATTATGAAAAGAATGCCAATGTCGATTGCTGGCTGGCTTGTCACAGCTAGCGAATGAAGTAATTGGTGATAGGTAGGTTATTTGCTATTTGATGAGAAGGAAAGATCACTGTCTTACCAATAACGGAAAAAACCAAAAACAAGCAACAACGCGAAGTGAAAAAGGAGTTTTCATTTTGTCTGACGAAGCAACCGAAAATGTATCTGTTATCAATCCGACGGCCAAGGCGTTCACTTTGACTTCGGCCTTGTGGTTTGCCGGGGCGACATCCATTGGGATGATCGCTGCAGGGTATTTGATTGCCCCTGACTTTCTGGCAAATGTCGAATACATTCACTTTGGTCGGGTACGGCCGATGCACGTCAACGCCGTGCTGTTCGGATTTGTGACACCCGGTTTGCTGGCGGCCGCCTTTTATTATTTTCCGAAATTGCTGCGAACTGAACTCTACAGCCACAAGTTGGGCGTGTTTAGTGCCATATTCTGGAATATCACCGTCGCCGCCGGCCTGATTGGTATCGCCACGGGACACACTCAGGGCCGCGAATATGCCGAATTGCCGTGGACGGTGGACATCATGGTGGTCATCAGTTTTAGCATGGTGGTGTTTAATATCCTGATGACGATCCGGCAGCGCAAGGAGTCCATTTTATTTGTCTCCATCTGGTATACGACCGCCGCTATGGTACTGACATCCGTCACCTATTGTCTGGGCAATGTCATCTGGAAACCGGATACCGGCGCATTGGTGGGCATTCCGGACGCCATCCTGTTGTGGTTTTATGGCCATAACATTTTCGGACTGCTGTTAACGCCAATGGCCCTTGGTATCGCCTACTATGCGCTGCCGATTGCCACCCGCAGTCCTCTTTATAGTCACACCCTTTCGCTGCTGGGATTCTGGTCGCTGATTATTGTCTACACCCATATCGGAACCCACCATTTGTTGCAGGTCCCGGTGCCGACCTGGTTGAAAACCATATCGATTGTCGACAGTATCGCCATGGTCATCCCGGTCATGATTTTTCTGATCAACATCTGGTACACCGTCAAAGGCAAGCTGGGTGATATCCACGCCGACATCGGCGCCAAGTTTATTTTTACCGGCACCATCTATTATTTCTTTGTCAATATCCAGGGCTCGATGATGGCCTTGCCCCATGTACAGCGCATCACCCACTTTAACAACTGGGTTGTCGGCCATGCCCACATCGGTGTTCTGGGGTTTGCAGCTGTCACGGCGCTGGGGGGCTTGTATTTCATTTTACCAAGAATTACCGGCAAGCCGCTGTACAGCAGATTCCTGGCCGACGTGCAATACTGGCTGGTGCTGATCGGCATAACCGGATTCGCCGTGGTGTTGACCACGGTGGGATTAATTCAGGGCAATGCCTGGTACAACGGTGAAACCCTTTATCGAACGCTGCCTGAAATCCAACCCTATTATATTTTGAGAGCATCGCTTGGCACGTTTATTATGATCGGCGCTTATCTTGGGTTGTACAATGTCGTCCGATCCCTGTATTTCAATCGTGGAGCATCAACATGAGAATGACCCCAACTGTCATCTTGGTCGGTATCCTGTCCCTGTTAGCTGCAATTACTCTGACAGTGGTGTACTGGCCGTATGCGACTCGCAATGTGAATCCCTCAGAAATTTTCCGTGCCCGGACGGCCGAAGAGGAGGCCGGCCGCAAGATATATCTGGAAAACGGATGTGTATACTGCCACAGTCAATCCATACGCAGCATTGATTGGGGTCATGGCGCCGATCGCATCGCCCAATCCGGCGATTACATTGCCGACGAACCAATCGCCCTGGGATCTCAGCGAACCGGCGTGGATCTGTCCCAGGAAGGCGGCGAACATCCCGACGATTGGCACATCGCCCATTTTATTAACCCGCGCTATACCCGCCCCAGTTCCATTATGCCGCCGTTTGAATGGCTGGGAATGGAGAGGATTAAATTACTGACTCGCTATATTCAGAGCCTGGGTCAAAAGAATGCGGACCGCCGCATGGAACGACAGAACTACTGGAAAGCGGAGTCCATCAAAGCCTATGAGGCCGGCCCCGATGCCAATGCCAAGTGGCTTTCGGATATTGTGCCGGAGGGCTGGCGCATCATCCCCAATCCCTATCCGACCACTACAGCCAGCTTGCAACGCGGACAAAAAATCTATCAGAATTTTTGCATCGGTTGTCACGGCCCCATCGGCGACGGCATGGGACCGGCCCAGCCCTGGATTTATCCGCCGCCCTTGAATTTCACGATCTTAAAAGGCAGAGAAATATCCGGTGGCATTATATATTACCAATTAATGAATGGAATTACAGGAACTGCCATGCCCTATTTCAAACGCGATCTGGAATCACAAAAGATCTGGGAGGTCGGTGATTACGTGGCGGTTTATTTCATCAATCAAAGCGATGCCAATATGGAACCCCGCGGCATTGACTCGGCTTGGGAACCCTGATTTAGTTGAATCGTTGATTAGTTGATTAGTTTACTATTTGACTGGGAAAAAAGGATGGTGTCTTATTTAAGTTAGACAAAATCCAGTTTCACTATTCAACCAATCAACCACTAAACTATTCAGCTATAATTTTGTTAACCATTAAACTAATCAACCAGTCAACCAATTTACGAAAAATGTATTTCCCATATTTCATAGCCTATATGTTGGCCGGATTTATAATCAGCATCGTGGTGTTTTTTTGGGCCCTGAACAGCGGTCAATTCAAAGACCAGCAGCGGGCGCGGTTTATCCCGCTGGAAAATGACCCGAATCCGAATCCGGTAAAAGCATCGCGATTTGCGCGCATCCAGACCATCGTCTTGTTTGCGCTGGTGTTTATTTGTCTGTCATGTTCCCTGGCGGTCATCACGTTTGCGTTAATGAAGGCCGCACAGTAAATTCGGCCGAAAGGACTGTGTCATATTGGCGGTCAATAGCTTTTCGCCCTAAGCAATCGTTATTGCTTAAAGAAGGAAATAAACGATGAGATATTTCGAAGTTCTGGGTATCCAGCATTTTTTCATGTACCTGTTCCCGGCGATTGCCAGTATTGCTTTGTTTGTTATCGGTCTGGGGTTTTACCACATTCACCGCAAGGACTCCGCCGAACGCGAAGCCCGCATCATCGAGCGCTATCCCGGCGGAATCGAAGGACGCAATGCGCCCTTTCCGATCCTCGCATATTTGATTGTCTTCGGTACGATTGCTTGGGTGCTAGCCTATATTCTTTTAATCGGCTTTTTAAAGGTGAAAATCTAATGGAACAACATGTACACGAATCATCCGCAATCAAAACATGGTTCCTGGTTTTATTGATGGTGGGATGGGTGGCATTCAAAGGCTGGCTGGCTTACACGGTTATCGGTGATCTCGGACAGCCCGATTGGGACTATCGCCCCATCCTCGATGTACCCGGTGAATCGGCCTATGCCATCCATGATCCCTATCATCCACTGCCCTATGCCCAACATGTGCGGGGTGAGTTGGGCAAAGAAGAAAATCCATTACATTTATACACAATTCGGTTTCAAGGTGTTGAGTAAATGAAAAAAATAATTGTTTTTTTCATCGTGGTTGCTATCGTCCTGTATGGGGCATACGAAGCGTTGATGTACTACGATAACAACTTCCGATATGGACGTATGCGCGAAACCCCGGCGGTCAGACCCCATGAAGAACCGCTGTTTAATATGGAATCAGGAATTATTCCGGTCAGCTCCGGAGAGGCGATCTACCGCGCGACGCCCGGTGCCGACCTGAAGTCACCGCTAAACGCGGCTGATCCGTCCGTCATCGCCAGGGGCAAAGCCGTTTATTTGATATACTGTGCCCAATGCCATGGCCATAATTATGACGGCAAGGGTACGGTCGGTCAAAGTTTCCATCCGCTGCCCACTGACCTGCGCAGTTCCGAGGTGCAATCCAAACCCGAGGGCGAACTCTTCAAAACCGTCAGCTATGGTGAACCCGGCAAGCGTCAGCCGCCCTTGCAAACCACCGTCACGATCGACGATCGCTGGCATGTCATCGCTTTTACGAAGTCCCTCGGCCTCCGTTAGTTGCCCATCGGAAATCCCGGCCCGGAAAACAGGAATTTTAAAAATTGGTTTACGCATGTTCGCCGGCAGTCGGTCCTGCTGTGACCCCCACCGGCGTATTTCAACCATGTCTGATTCCGAATCTACCCATAACGTTGGAGTCCAATCAAATATCACCGCTGATATCTGTGATCTTTGTGGACTCGCTTTGCGTGTCGGAAAGTATGAGTCAACCCATGCGGATCAGACCTACCAATTTTGCTGCCTTGGTTGCCGCCAGGTGTTCAGCATTTTGATGGAAGCTGCCGGTGCGGGGGATCCGGCAACCTTCAGGCAATCCGATCTTTTCAAGCAATGCCAGGAATTGGGCATCATTCCTCGATCGGAAGCGGATCTCCTCTCTTCCCATGCAATTCAACGTCAATCGGACAAGTCCCCTGCCGCTAAAGTCGATCCATCAACGCAGACCCAACAATCGGCAACCCCTGCAGAGGGCGTTCTAGTTCTCAATCTCAAGGTCAGCAACATGTGGTGCCCGGCCTGTGCCTGGTTAATTGATGAACGTCTTAAAAAAGCACCGGGTGTTATTGCTTCCGCTTGCAATTTTTCAACCGACAGACTCCAGGTTAGCTATAATCCCGTCAAAACCTCGCCGGATCGGATTATCGACGCCGTCAAGAAACTTGGCTACCGGGCCGCGGAGCCAGATGCATCCCGGGATGCGCTTGAACGACGCAAGGAATTTATTCGGTTTGCCATCTCAGCCTTTCTGACGATGAACATTATGATGCTGTCCTATGCGCTGTATTCCGGTTTTTTTACCGAATTCAGCCGGGAAACCATCTACAAGCTGTCCTGGCCGGCCTTTGTCATGGCAACCATTGTGGTCGTCTACGGCGGTTTCGAATTTTTTAAAAAAGCCTGGGCCGGCCTCACCAATACCGCCTTTAGTATGGAAACGCTGATCATTATGGGATCCCTGAGCGCGTATGTCTACAGCACGGTAAACCTCTTTGCCGGCAGCATCCACATTTATTATGACACATCTGCCATGTTGATCACCCTCGTTCTTTTGGGCAAGACATTGGAACGTCGTGCCAAGGGCAGCGTGTTGGAAGGGCTGGAAAATTTTTTCTCCCTGAAACCTTCCAAAGTTAGAATTTGCACGGATGACTATCCGGCAGGTCGCTATGTCAGCGCCGATCATCTGTCTGAAAAAGATATTTTCCGAATCGATGAAGACGAAATCATCCCCGCCGACGGCAGGGTGATAGACGGCAACGGCACGGTGGATGAATCTTCTCTGACCGGTGAACCGTTGCCGATCAAAAAGAAACCCGGAGACAGCTTACGCAGCGGTACCCGCGTCATAAAGGGTTCATTCAGGGTCAGCGCCCAAAAAGTTGGCGCCAACTCCACCCTGGGTCAGATGATCGCCATCATCGAAAAGACCTTAATGACGAAAACACCGCTGGAAGGTAAAACGGACACTATTTTACATTGGTTCGTTCCGATTATCATCGTGCTGGCGGCCGGAACGGCATTCGTTTGCCTGCTGGTGGGAATCTCGCTGGAAGCCGCAATCCTGCGGGCCGTCACCGTTCTGGTTATTTCCTGCCCCTGTGCCCTGGGCATCGCCATACCCTTGGCCCGGGTGGCTGGGATTTCCATCGCCGGCAAAAAAGGACTTCTGGTAAGGGATTTTAAGGCTTTCGAACAGGCTGAAAGAGTTACGGCCTTCGTGTTCGACAAAACCGGCACAATCACCGCCGGGAAGTGGAATTTGTTGGATATCATCTGCGATGCTTCATTCACCAGAGACCAGGCCCTGGCATGGGCTGCCGGTTTGGAAAAGGATTCCGAACATTTCATCGCAATTGAAATTATCAACCAGGCCAGGACGAAAAATATTCAGCCGGTCTCTTTGACCGACATCCAACATGAAGAAAAGGGGATCCAGGGCGAAGCCGACGGCAGAATCTTGAAAATCGGTTCGGCAGAATATCTGGATGAGGAATTGAAAGCAACGAAACCCCTGAGAGATGCAATGGTCCAGGATCGAGCCACCAATCACTCTTATGTGTATCTGGGGATTGACGGCCGACTGGTTGCGACTTTCGTATTTGGTGATTCTTTGCGAAAAGATGCCTCGATGACAGTTAATAATTTGCACAGCCGGGGATATCACCTCGCGATGGTGTCCGGCGATGGCGAGCAAACCACAAAGGCCGTCGGAGATAAAATCGGTATTCAGCAATCCCTTGGCGATCAAATGCCGCGGGATAAGTCCCACTTTGTCGTCAAGTTGCAGCAAAAAGGGTATCGTGTCGCCATGGTGGGTGACGGTATCAATGACGCACCGGCACTGGTGCAGGCGGATCTTTCCATTGCCGTTCATTCAGGAGGTCAGCTAAGCAGGGAAGCCGCCGACATCACTCTCATGCGTGCCGAAACCGTTCAAATCATAGAATTTTTAGATTTTGCCAAACAGGTCAACAAAAAAATCTATCAGAATCTGGCCCTAACCTTCCTCTACAATGCCGTCAGTATTCCCATCGCCATGAGCGGCCTGCTCAGTCCCCTGGTGGCGGTGATTGCGATGCTGCTGAGTAGTCTGAGTGTGACCGGTAATACGCTGATGCTGGTACGCAGGAATAGTTAATTATTGCAATTTTTTCAATCTATTCGAATCACGGTACTTTTTGTGACCATTTTATTGGTAAGCCCCATGGAATAATGGAATACTGGAATATTGGAGGCCATATAATATGCTCTCGCAGTGTTGGTAGAACCTAAATTCTCACCGGTGGCTTATGAATTGAGTTAGGTTACGATTTCGCGGGATCTCCGCCCTGTTTCGGCAGAACCGCTGGACACCGGTTGAAATGGCATTGGGGTTGCCATTTGATTCAATTGGGGAGATTTTTGGTTATGAATGACGCACGATAGGTCCACCGTGTTCAGGGTAATATCATCGCCAGTAACGTAAAGATAATGCGCGGGAAGCTCGGTCCAGGCACCGGTATTGATGTATCGGATGCCGTCGACAACCATGTCTTCGGGATAGTGGGTATGACCGCAGGTAACTGCTTCAAAACCATTTTCGATAGCACAGCTCACTGCATTCAAGGCGATATTCTTTCGCAAGACGTTGTAAAAAGACTTCCATTTTTTGGCATATTCAGCCACGTGCACCGGTTTGGCACCCAGCTTGACTCTCAAAGCGTGCATCAATTTGAAAGCCCTGATGAACGT
>JASFFJ010000035.1:0-21062 GCA_050124355.1 Desulfobacterales bacterium
CTTCGATGAGTTTCACGAGCGGAGCCTGGATACCGATCTGGGTCTGGCGCTGTGTTTGGACATGCAGGGGGTGTTGAACCCGGATCTGCGGCTGCTGATCATGTCCGCCACCATCGATGCCGGCCCCATCGCCGCCCTGCTGAGCAACGCTCCGGTGCTCACCAGCAGAGGGCGGGAGTTTCCCGTTGAAACCCGTTATGTCGGCCGTCACACACCGACAGCATCTATTGATATGCTATGTGACGTGGTGCTTTCCGCTGCCTGCAGCGAGTCGGGCAGTATTCTGGTTTTCTTGCCCGGGGCATCCGAGATTCGTCAATTATCGCAACGATTGGCGAAAGCCCGGCTGGGCTCGCAATGGATCATTGCCCCCCTTTTCGGCAACCTGACACACAGCGCTCAGAATCAGGCCATTAGGCCGCCGCCTGCCGGACGACGTAAAATCGTGTTGTCCACCTCGATCGCTGAAACCAGCCTGACTATAGAAGGTATCCGGGTCGTGGTGGACAGCGGTTTGCAACGTGTGCCGCGTTTTGAGCAACGCAGCGGCCTGACCCGTCTGGTCACCGTCCCGGTGTCACAGGCATCGGCCGACCAGCGGCGGGGCCGCGCCGGGCGGATGGGACCGGGCTTATGTCTACGTCTGTGGTCCCAGGAAATGAACGCCACGCTCATTCCGGCGCAGCGACCCGAAATACTAACGGCCGACCTGACCGGCCTGGTTCTGGAACTGGCGCTCTGGGGAGTGGACGATCCCGGCAAGCTGCAATGGCCGGATCCGCCACCCAAGGGGACGTTTGACAGCGCCCGCGGGCTCCTCCAGTCTCTCGGCGCCCTTGATTCTAGTTTCGGAATTACCGATCACGGCCGGCAAATGGCCGCCTTGCCGATGCATCCCAGGCTGGCCCACATGCTGGTTGCTGCGGATCGTCTCGGACATGGAGAAATAGCCTGCGATCTGGCCGCCCTGCTTGGCGAACGCGATGTGGTTCGTTTTGATCCCGACCTGCAGGACGCAGACATGCGCATCCGGTTGGATCTGCTTCAGGCCTGGCGGCACCATCGGTCATCAACAATTCAAGGTGTAACTGTCGATTCTGCCGCTCTCCGCCGGGTGATCCGGACGGCGGATTATCTTCGTCGACAGATGGGATGCAATACCGGCAACGGTAATACGGTTTCCATCGGCCGGTTATTGGGCTGGGCCTATCCGGATCGGATCGCCCGGCGTCGTCCGGGTACACGGGGAAAATTCCTGCTGACCAACAGCCGCGGTGCCTATATCGATCCAACTGAGCCGCTGGCGTCCGAAGAATTCATCGTAGCGGTCGAGCTGGATGGCAAGCGCCGTGAGGCACGCATATTTAAGGCCGCCGTCTATCGCATAGACATACTCTTGGAACAGTTCGCCGAACAGCTCCGGTGGACAGAAGCAGTGGACTGGGATCCCGACCGGCTGGCGGTCGCTGCGCGTCGCGAATTAAAACTGGGTGCTCTTACAATTCGCAGCCAGCCGCTGGCTGAACCCGATTCTCAACTGGTTTTGGAGGCACTTATCAAAGGTATTCGTGGGCAGGGGCTTCAGTGCTTGCCATGGACCAAGGATCTGAAGCGCTGGCGGGAGCGCGTCTGCTTTTTACGGCGGATTTCAGAAGATGAGCAGCAGTGGCCAGATCTCACCGATGAAGGTCTCGAATCGCGGCTGACGCAATGGCTGGCACCTTATTTAACCGGAATGACCCGGCTGCGTGATCTGGCGAGAGTCGATCTTAAAGCGGCCTTATTCAGTTTGCTACCTTATCGGCAACATCAACTGCTGGATGAACTGGCTCCCACCCATCTGGCCGTGCCGAGCGGTTCGCGGATTCCCATCGACTATTCGGACGATATTCCGGTTCTGGCAGTGCGCCTGCAGGAGATGTTCGGTCTGGAGCAAACTCCTTCAGTGGGGGGAGGCCGGCAGTCGCTGCTGATTCACCTGCTTTCGCCGGCCGGTCGCCCGGTTCAGATTACCCGAGACCTGGCGGGATTCTGGCAGTCCGGCTATCACGAGGTAAAAAAAGAACTGAAGGGGCGCTACCCCAAGCATTACTGGCCGGACGATCCGCTTTACGCCAAGGCCACCGCGCGGGTCAAACCCAAATTTAAAAAGTGAATTAGCAGGTGTGAATCAAGACTGCTGGTTATTGGTATATCCGTGACGATTTGTGGTATGTCACCATCTAAAGTGTTGGAGTGATGGAGAAGTGGAGTGTTGGGTGGGCCTAAAATCGGAAATGGATTTGATTTTTGCTTTTTTTACTTTGTTAATTTGAGATTCAAATATAGTTTATATTTTTACATTATATCGATTATTTATCTATTCACTACTCCATCACTCCAATATGCCAGGTCTTATAAACCTCCTCCCTTGATAAATAATGAATGACTGCCGTTTACCAACAGCTGTGATACAAGCCCGGGGATGGTCAAGCCCAGATTCAATTCTGATTATATCCCGCCGGTGACGGTCAGCAGTTCGTGCACATCTTGGGCCCCGCTGCCGCCGGGATGCCGCCGCTGAGGTTGTTGGAAGTACCAACCGAAAATGAGGACATCAGTTTCTTCACTTCTCCCTGGCAGAGCGGGCATTTCATCTGATCATTATGGGTCGCTACCATCCGGTCAAATTTATAGTTGCAGTGGTCGCAATTATATTCATAGATAGGCATGATTTTTCTCCAATATTTTTAGTTGTCGAAATTATTGTTTATTACAGAGACGCCAAGGACGCTAAAGTCTTTTAGTTTGTTACTTTTCTTTGCGTTCCCTACGTTCTTGCAACGAAATATTAGCTCTTATAAAAAATATAAGATCCCAACCGCAGCCACGCAAGAGGCAGGTCTAATTCCGGTAAAATTGGCATCGACACACCGAAGTATTCACCAGATTTTGTTCTCAATTTACAACCTCAGCTGTTTTACAATCAATGATGCAATAGAATAACCGATAAAATCGTCAAGGAGATTCCGGTCATTATAGATGGAGTCAATTTTTCCCTATAGAAAAGGACCGACAATAGGATAGCGATAGCAAAATGAAGACCGATGATAGAGATGACGATAGACAGTGGACCGATTGAAAGGGCTTTTAGAAAAGCATAATATCCTGCAAAATTAACAATGCCAATTGAAAACCCGATAACCAGAGCTTCCTTATCATTCCTATCGCTTGCTTGAACCCCATGATGAAATAGTTTATTTCTCAATCCGATGGCAAATAAAGTCGAAAAGAGATATGAAATGGCCATAAAACTCAGAGGATTGGCATGCATTGCCGCGAATTTGCTCGAAATAGACGCAATTGCACCACAAAACAGTGAAATAAAAACCAAAATCAAGCCGCGTTTCGTCTGTTTGACCGAGAACTTCTCAGGTTCCGCTTGTCGTGTCAGGAGTAAGATAACAAATACGGCGAGCACAATTCCTGAGATTTGATTGACTGTCGGACGGTCCCGAAAATAAATAATCGAAAAAAGGACAACCACCACCACATTCAGCCGGATGATCGAATAGACGATACTTCCCGGCAGACGCTTTAATGCTTCGATGTGCATCATGGTAGCCAATAAAAAAGCGCTGCTGTTTAAAATGCCCATAATCAATGTATAAAACATGTTGGGAGCGGGTTCTCTGCGAATGAAGAACAGAGCCGAACTAAGAAACGCCACCGTGGCCATAAAAGAAAATGTCGTCAGTGCGGTGTTGCAGTTCCTTTCAGCTGAAACCTTGTATAAAAAACTTTGCGTTCCCATTAGAATCAACGCAATGATCGCATGTGTGTACCAATTGTCCATAGCTCGTGTGAGAACTTATAAGAAACTACATTGAAGAACTTTTTTGGTTACTCAAAAGATTCCGAATTTGTCATGCCGGACTTGATCCGGCATCCAGAATTTGATTACGTTACTGGATTCCGGCCTTCGCCGGAATGACGCTATAATGAAATTTTGATTTTTTGCCATATTGTCAAGTTTCTTTGTTGATTAGACTATCCGTTTTTTTGGCCAGCGGCCCCCGCTCGTGTCAAAACTCCGTGCGCCCAAATATCGAACTGCAATACGGCCTACCGATTGAGTATTGTATTCAATGAGCGTTTCAAGTGTTCAGTTTTCTTTCTCGATCAGACAGGCCGTTTTTCCGGCCAGAGGCTGTGCTGAACACTGAACTTAGTTATATGAATTCTACCCGCGGCACTACCTGCACATCGGCATCTGTCATCTGACGGATGGCCGATTCAACGGCAGAGACGCCTCCATATAATGGTGACGGAAGATAATTGCGCAGACGGGCGCCGCATATGCTCAAATCCACAACAACCCTGATATTCCGGTTTTTTAAACGGTTTGCGCTTTCAATCGAAGATACGCGCACACAGCTGTTAAGGGTACACCCGCCGATGATCAGGGAACCCTTTCCTTTCGAGACACAGAACTTCAGCCAATCTTTAAATCCATTGAGAGGTGGGAAAAAGACGCTGTTTCCAGGCTTGATGAAATATATCTGCTTGCTGTCGATGATACCGGTCAATCTTTCATCCCAATCATAACTCCCTGGCGGAAACGGACAGCGGGTAAACATGGTCTCCATGCGGTCGTATATTAACTTTAAGAGCCCGGCGCAATTGTTGAAAGCGATTTCGATCGGCTCGACGTCGGTTGTGGCACCTATGCCGATTGATTGCTTCCAGGCGCCTTTGGTGAATGACCGCTGGGGATCAATGATCAGAAGGGCCGTATCATTGGTTGAAGTTCGATAGGTGTCTGACGCCCCAAGCAAGCTGGAATAGCTATGGGCGATCTCCGTCCCAAAATGTTTCTCCAGAACCGTGTTGAGTTTTCCTTCAACATCGTTATCCTCAAAATGTTGCCGATGTTTATTCGATAAGTCATCAGCTCCTGATCGCTGCCGGGGGAAAGGTTGATTGCGTCTCGGTCGTGAGGCCGTCAGATAATCCGGTGCGTTTAAAAGCACCCTACCGTAGGGACCCATCGGATCGTCTGCGATCTGTTGCAGATAAACGGAGAATTGTTTTTTGGTAATGGATCCAGAAATGGTGAGAAGATCAAGCAGCGCAAAAATGGGCGCCTCTTGCCATTGCCAGCCCATACGCTCTGCAGCTGTGTGAAGCTCTGATCTAGAAACACGCCCGTCCTTGTTTAGATCCAGTCGTTCAAAAAGTAAATCAGGAATCATGAGATCTATTAAGTTGACAAGTGGTCACTGTTAAGATATAGGAGCACAAACTTCCAATTCGATAACCTGACACCGATACGCGATATCCGATCCGATTGAAAATCTATGACTGAATTCCAAAAGCGCCTCGCTAACCCATCGATGGTCCTGATTTTCCTGGCAATCCTCTTTGCGATACTGAACAATCCTGCTTGCGCCTTTCGTTTGACTTCCCAAGGTCTAGCTGGTGCGCCTGTTGCGGCTGGTCTCCAGACGCAATACCCTTCAACTTCCGAATCCAACGTACCCTTGACGGTCATCGACGGCAAAATCGGACGACAACCCGTCTATAACGAACTGGTAAGCCGTGGGGTCGCCCCATCGGAAGTGCTTTCCCTGGCGCGCTCGTTCCAGGGAGTGTTCGATTTCCGCAACGCCCGGCCCAAAGATGAATACCAGGTCCGCCTAACTCCTCAAAAGAGGCTGCAGAAACTGGTTTATAGAACGGGACTTACCGATCAATATATCGCTGTTAGAACCGACAACGGTGCTTTCCACACCTATCGCCAGAAGATTTCACTAGAAAAGGAGATCGTTGCCAAGACCTTTACCATTGAAAGCTCTCTCTATCAAGCCGTTACCGAACAAGAAGAGACCGGCCACCTGGTCGCTGCCTTTACTGATATCTTTTCCTGGGACATCGATTTCTATCTTTTTCCCCGCAAGGGGGACACCATTCGGATTCTTTTTGAAAAATATAGCCTTAAGGGACGCTTTGTAAAGTATGGCAAGATCCTCGTCGCCCAATATATCGGCAGTAATGAAACCTTTTTCGCCTTTTATTTCGACGATGGCCACCAAGCGGGCTATTATGATGAAAATGGCGTTCCACTGCGTAAGATGTTTATGCGTATCCCGGTTAAATTTGGCATGCGCACCTCATCCTTTTCAATAAGGCGCTACCATCCCATCTCAAAAAAATACAAGCGCCACACCGGTATCGATTACGGCGCCCCCCACGGTACGCCCATTCATGCCACCGCCGGTGGCACCGTAGAATTCGCTGGCCAGCGAGGCGGCTATGGCAAATTGGTGATCGTCCGCCATCCCAACGGTTTCAAGACCTACTACGGACACTGCAGCCGTCTGCTTGTCAAGAAAGGCATGCCTGTGAAACAGGGACAAGCGATTGCCAAAGTCGGGCGGACCGGCCAGGCCACCGGCCCCCATGTCCACTATGAGACCCGTATCAACGGTAAGCCGGTGAACCCCAACAGTATCAAAACCGCCAGGGGCAAACCATTGCCTTCAGATCAGCGTGCCCGGTTTGAGTTATTGTTGCAGACTCGTATGCAGATGATGGCGGATCGACTGTTTCCAGAAAGCCCACAGAAAGCCAGCACTGCGATAAACTTGCATTAGCTGTTTTTCCTTCATCAATTCCATGCACGGATAATACGGTTCGACGGATGAACGCATCCATCATATATCATCAACTATGAAACCTCTTCAACCTATTCCCCAATGTGTCGACTGTCTAACATCCTTGTAAAATGTGAACCCATTCAAAACTATATTATGGCCCCGGTAGGTAGCTTTCTGGCGTTATGGAAAAATGATGGCAAATAAAAGGCTGCTCATCATCCACCAAGGCGCTCTGGGGGATATCATCCTGACATTTCCAGCCCTCCTCCGGCTGCAAAAATATTACGACGCCATCGATATACTATGTCAGAGCGGGATTGGAAAACTGGCCAAGGCACTGGGAATTGTCGAAACGTGTTATCCCTTAGAGGCGGCACATGTGTCCTCGCTTTTCACCGATCGGGCTGATTCGAAAATAAAAAATCTTTTAAGCCCATACACGAACATCATTTTATTTACTTTTTCTGATCAGCTCAAACAGACGATCCATCAGATAACATCCGTCCCCATTTGTTTTATTCCTCCCAAACCGCCTGAAAGTGTGCAGTTACATCTTACCGAATTCGTGATGGAAAATTTTGTAAATTGCAGCTTGATAAAGCAAGAGGATGCCTTGGTTGACGACATCCCACTGCCGATCCGTGCGAGACAACCTAAAAATCAAGATAGAATTATGCTCCATCCTGGAGCCGGAAGCCGCCGCAAACGCTGGCCGGTGACTAATTTTCTCGAAGTTGAAGCGATGTTAAAATCCGATGGATTGAAGCCGGCGTTCACCGTGGGACCAGCCGAGGGAGACCTGATAGATAGCCTACAGCACCCGCAACGGACCGTTTATGCATTAACCGACCTGCTTGATCTTTGGGAATTGCTCAAATCCGCCGGCGGTTATATCGGTAATGATTCCGGGGCTAGTCATCTGGCAGCATTTTTAGGCTTGCCGGCTGTCGTGATATTTGGCCCCTCAGATCCGAATCGATGGAAGCCAGTAGGGCGAAATCTTGAAATCGTGAGGCCGGAGACACAATGCCGTCCATGTTTCGAAATGCAGAAAGCCAACTGCGACGATCCCGAGTGTCTGACAAAAATTATGCCACGACAGGTGATTCGGGCTCTTTACAATAAGTATGACAGGACCTAAAATAGAGTCTTATGAAAGGTACAAAAGTTTTAGGGCTGCATAAAAGTTTACTATTGAAAATTTCAATGTTACCTGATAATTTCTAAATATGAAATTTATTGAACGATTCCTACCAGTCTGGAGCCTTGAAAAAAAAGAACTCGCTCCGAAGATGATATTTATTGACGGTCCGCGGCAATCAGGAAAGTCCACGCTGTTGGAGCGGTTTTTGGAACAGCAGGATTGCTCCCCACTTTTATATAACTGGGATACGCCCAAGGTCAAAGCCCGATATCGTGAAGACCCCACTTTTTTTGAATCCGACGCCAGACTGTTGGTGACACCCAACAAGGATCTCTGGATAGGTATCGATGAAATTCATAAGCGCACTCGTTGGAAGGATATACTGAAAGGTTACTATGACCAGTTTCACGGTGATTTTCGGTTTATTGTAGCCGGCAGTGCCAGATTGGATCTATTCCGAAAAACCGGTGACGCCCTGATCGGCAGATATTTTCTGTTCAATCTTTACCCTTGTTCTCTCACGGAGATAGGAGCCAGAGCATTTCAGTCTCTTACCCTGTGGCATGAGATCATTATAAAAGAAAAATGGGAGAGCATATTCGATGGCGTCACCGATACAGAGCCGGTTCCCTACGATCTATGGCAGCAAATGTATGCGTTCGGTCCTTTTCCCGAACCGCTGCTGAAAGCCGACAGCGTTTTTTCAGACTTATGGCACCAGGATTATCTCAGCCTGTATCTCCGTGAAGAAATCAGGGATTTAACCCGAATATCGGACATAGACGGGGTCGAAACTCTGGCATTCCTTCTACCCAAAAGAGTAGGCAGCATATTGTCCATAAACAGTATGAGGGAGGATCTTAATGTTTCTCACGGTACCATCAACAGTTGGATGAACGCCTTACGCAAACTCTATTTAATTTTTTCATTGTCTCCGTGGCAGAAAAGAATCTATAAAGCCATCAAAAAAGAGAGGAAATATTATTTCTTCGACTGGTGGTCTGTCCCGGAAACAGATGTGGGTTCCCGGTTTGAAAATATGGTGGCTGTTGGTTTGAGACGGCTGTGCTCAGCGATCAAAGAAAATGGTCTTGGGGACTATGGGCTTTATTTTGTGCGCGACTTGGCCAAGCGTGAAGTCGATTTTCTGATCGCAAAGAACGACACGCCGGTGCTGCTGATCGAAGCCAAAGTTAACGAGTTGAACATCTCCGGGTATGCGTTGAATCAAGCGAGAAGACTGGGTGAGATTCCGGTCCTACAACTGACACATAAACCGGGTGTCCTGAAAAAAATGGGCAGACACGCCGCTGTAATATCGGCGCACCATTTCTTTTCCGGCCTCCCGTGACACGATAAATTTCTAAATTTAGGGCAAACAATTATAATGCTTAAAAAAAAAATAGCTGCGCTAGACCGAATTTACGCCGTCTATGATGGGTATTGTGCCACTTTGGATATGGCCTGTAAGAAATATTGCGCTCATTGCTGTACCAGCAATGTGACCCTGACCACGCTGGAGGGCTACAAAATTGTAGATCACCTAATGGCTGCTGGGAAGATGGATATCATTGATGGGCTCAAACATCGGGATACGTCAACCTGCTATCGGCCGCAGGTATCCACCAATCGGCTGGCTGAATTATATGCCGCAGAAGCCAAAGTGCCCCAAGAAGAAATGGCAACCGATTGGGAAGAATGTTCGCTACTGGCCAAAAACGTCTGTGCCATTTACGACCTGCGGCCTTTTGGATGCCGGTGTTTTGTATCACGGAGAGACTGTGCTGAGACAGGATGTGCTGACATTGACGAATTTACGGCCTCGGTGAATACCGTCTTTTTACAAACAATCGAGCATCTGGATTCCGACGGTTGTTCCGGCAATTTAAGCGACGTGCTGCAGGTTATGGCATGCGAGGAAAACCGGAAGGCCTATGCAAAGGATCGATTGAGATGTGAAACCAACGGTTTGATTGTGAACTGGTCGCTGAAGGTCTTGATGATACCACCCGAGCATCGCACTAAAATGGCGCCGATTTTAGAAGAACTCAGGCAGATCCAGATCTAAGCTTTTTTAGAGACCAGGCCCTGAAAAAGTGGTCTTAGATGGGCAGCAACTCGGCAGATGATTATTCGTCCGAGCTCTTTGCAGAATTAAAAAGCCGCCTGGCATTGCCACCGCAGATCTTATCGATCTGGGATTTTGTCAATTCGGTTTCTCGTATTTCACCGAAATACCGAGCCGGTGACAGGAGCGGGTAATCACTGCCAAAAAGGATTTTGTCAGCACCTAAAAGTCTGACGGCAAGCTGATAAATTTCAGGATCATACAAAAAAGGTGACGCGGCTGTGTCAAAAAACACGTTAACGAGGCTTTCCTTGACGTCCCTCTTCATGAGGCTGTAAAAGAACAGCCCGCCTCCCCAGTGAGCTAAAACAATTTTAGTTTCAGAAAATCGTTTAATCAGGCGATAAATTTGTGCCAGTGTAACGGGCGTTTTTCCGTGGTAAGCATGCCCGACCGGTTCGTTGGTGTGAATGAGTACGGGCAGGTCGCGATCGGTGCACATTTTCATGATAGGTCCAAGCTGTTTTAAGGCGAGCTCGTCAATACCGGCCTGGTAAAACGCCAATTCGCCGATTCCGGCCAATCCGCCCTCAAGGCATCGTTCCGTCTCGGCAACGGCTTGATCGGCTGATGGATCAAAACATCCCAAACCGGTAAAACGGTGAGGGTATTTTTGAACCATTTCCATGATGTAGTCGTTATGCATTTTAAATGTTTCGGGATTTTTCCAGGGAAAACCGAATATAACCGATTTATTCACTTCGTTTTCATCCATGGCGTCTAACAATTCGATGGCACCAATCAATCTGGATTTGGCGGATTGATACAAGAGTTCGAAAGCAGGCTCGGATTGGAAAAAAAGTTTTCTGTTTTGGCAAATCGCGGATGGGAAAATATGAGTGTGAAAATCGATTATCATCATTTTAAAATCAATTCAGGATTAGGGAATTATGCACCGTTATATTTATTTGGGTTGTGAAGTCGGATCCAACCTGTCATATTAACCTGCCTTTTTAAAAACGGTCAACACTGCCGGCTCGTCCGGTCAATTATTGCGCCTGGACCGAAAAGGTGGAAATCATGCTTTTATCGCATATTACGTTGAGAAAGTGGTACTCATTTTATTCCTCATAAATCAAGCGATATTGCAAGCAAAAAAAAAAACGACTACCCGGAGTTTGCCGGATAGCCGTTAAGGAGGAGAACAGATGAAGAAATTATTAGGTTAATAATTAGGCTAACTTAAAAGGAATGCAAAAATCTTGCCAATTTCAGTCAGAAATCATAAAATATGGGTCAATTTAAATATATTATATAATTTCAATTGTATATAATCTTTTTTTTTAAACAATACCAGCATTAAATTCCTTTTCAGCACGGTTCAACCATTCATGAAGTTCACAATAATTAACCTTTTTGGAATAAGTTTTTATAACCTACTAATTTTTATATAATTTTTTTAATATGAGAGAAAGTTCAATATTTTGAACCCTGAATATGCTGTCAGTTGGGGAAATAGATAACTGTTTGATATTTAATAGTAAATAGGTGTTCACTTTTTTGAACATCTCAATAATTGTTATCGCGGTGCTTGTGTGAAACATCATTCAAAATAACCGTTTTGCCACCAAGTCACTAAGACGCAAAGTGATGATATTTATTTTAAATGGACGATCTTGCAATTACGAAAAAGAACCCCATGTATCGATATCTGATCGTATTAACGATCAGCTCCACCGTGGGGTTGCAGGCTTGGCTGACGCTATTTAACAATTTTGCCGTGGATGTCGCCGGACTGAACGGCCACCACGTCGGAATGATTCAATCCATCAGAGAGATTCCGGGATTTTTGGCTTTGCTGGCCGTTTTTGTGATTATGTTCATCAAAGAATATCGACTGTCCGCTCTGTCGATTCTTACGCTTGGTCTTGGGGTGGCGATGACGGGATTATTTCCCTCCTTTTTTGGACTCATTTTGACGACCCTGATCATGAGTTTCGGTTTTCATTATTATGAAACCACTAACATGTCTTTAACCTTGCAATACTTCGATGAAGAAGTATCTCCCTGGGTATTCGGCAAGCAGCGCAGTTATGCTGCGGCATCCAACATCGCCGTTGGCATTTTAATCTATTTATTTGTATTTTTATTGGACTTTACCAAGATTTATCTGTTGTTCGGAAGCCTTATTATTGCCGCCGCCATCTGGGCCGTGCTTCAAGACCCCTCGGACAAAACGATCATCCCCCAGCGAAAGAATATGATTGTCCGCAGAAAATACGGACTCTTTTATTTTCTAACGTTTATGGCCGGGGCACGGCGCCAGATTTTTATGGCATTTGCCGTTTTATTAATGGTACAAAAATTTAAATATTCAGTCCAGGAAGTCACGATTCTTTTTGTTGTCAATAATATTTCCAATTATTATCTGAGCCCCTTGATCGGCAAAAGTATTATCCGATTCGGCGAAAGGAAGGTATTGTCACTGGAGTATTTAAGCCTGATTTTCGTATTTGGCGCTTATGCCGTAACGGGCTCCAAACTGATGATTGCTTTTCTCTATATTCTGGATCATATCTTTTTCAACTTTTCCATCGCCATCCGCACTTATTTCCAAAAGGTGGCAGATCCCAGAGATATTGCACCGAGTATGGCCGTCGGATTTACCATCAATCACATTGCGGCCGTTTTTTTGCCCGCCCTCGGGGGGTTGTTGTGGATGATTGATTATCGTATTCCCTTTATCGGCGGCGCCGTCATGAGCCTGGTCTCTTTGATTGCTGTGCAGATGATTAAAACACCCCAAAAAATTGGCATCTGAAATTTTGTATGAGACTTTGAGTATAGAAAGGCGAACCGCAGAATAACGAATATCGAACCGCAGAATTTCGAAGGGTGGAATCAATGCGCTCTATCTATTAGATAAAATTAACAGAACTCCTTCCTTCGACATTCGCTATTCATGATTCGTTAATCGATATTCGCTTTTTGCTAAACTCCGCAAGATCGGAGTTACTTTTCGATTGACCTGGCCGATTTTCACGCCAGCGCCGGCGCTCGCATTCCACCCACCTAATGATCGCTGACTGCGCGATTTATCGGCAGCGAAAATGAAAATTTGGAGCCTCTACCGGGTTCGCTTTCGACCCAGATACGGCCGTGGTGAAAATCGACAATGCGTTTGGTAATCGTTAAACCGATACCGGTTCCCCCCGGACGACCCTGGGTTGGATTTTTAACCTGTTGAAACGGCTGGAATATTTTTTCCAGATCTTTAGGATTGATCCCGATGCCGTTGTCCTGCACCTCGACGATCAGATGGTTGTCTGCGGCTCGCAGGCGGACAGCAATCATCCCACGGTCGGGGTCGCAAAATTTTACCGCATTGGATATGATATTTACCATGACCTGGATCAGCCGGTCGCGATCTCCGGACACCCGGGGCACATCAGGGGCAAGATCCAGATCGATGGTGATATTTTTGTCATCAATCAGCTGCCGGGTGCTGTTAACGGCATCGCTAACGACTTCGCTGAGGTCTAAAGATGCAACCGCCCAATCCATCTGAGCCGATTCAATCTTTTCGTAATCAAGGATCTGGCTGACCAGACGGATCAACCGATCACTTTCTTTGATAATGATCCCGGCAAAATTTTCAAGCTGGTCGGCATCGATCCCCGGGTTTGTGGATAAAATTTCGGCCAGGGATCGTACAGAGGTCAAGGGGGTACGCAGCTCATGGGTAACCGTTGAAATAAAGTCATCTTTGAGCCGATCCAATTCCTGCAACCGCAAATTTGCCTCCCTCAGGTCAGCTGTCGCTTTTTCCAATTCACGGCTATAGGCAATAACCTGACGGGTCTCATCAAGGATATTGAGTACTTCTTCCATACCCAGCGGTTCTTCCTTGACAACCGACGACACCATAATTCTTGCTGAAGCTGACCCAACTGCACCGGTCAGCAGCTTTTCGGCGTGACTGACCAGATCGGAATCGGCGGTGGTTTGATCGTCCCAGTTGATATTGCGTTTGCGGGCGTAACCAGACAACGCATTGTCAGCTCTGGTTTTACCGAGAAACCGTACCAGTAGCGATCGCAAATCCGGTAAATTGACTGTCCCCCTCCGGAATAGCGAATCTCCGGTTTCGCCGGAATACTTGAAGACATCCACGAACAGGGCCGCCTGGGTGTGCTCGATTGCCCTGGGTCGTCCTAAAATGGATACGGCCACATATATACTCAGGTTGAACAGAATGCTCCAGAATACCGCATGGGAGATAGGGTTGAAATGCTGGAGTCCGAATAGTTGGTGCGGTTTCAAGAGGTTAATGCCGAAGGGCCCTTCTGTGACAAAGTCCTGATGAATCAAACCGACTTGGACAATTAGCGGCAGTAAAATCGTGTAGGTCAAGACTGCGAATCCGGCGATTAAACCATAGATTGCCCCTGAGCGGGTACCGCCTTTCCAAAAGATGCCACCAATCAGGGCCGGTGCAAATTGTGCCACTGCTGCAAAACCAATCAGACCGGTGGAGACCAGGGCTTGAAATCCGCCCAGGTAATGGAAATAGGCATAGCCCAGCATTAGAACCAAGATGATGCTTCCTCTGCGGATGCCAAGCAGGAAGCCGGTGAGTTCACGCCGTTGAGAAATGGCCGCAATCGGCAGTCGCAGTAAAACCGGCATAACGAGATCGTTACAAATCATTGTGCTAAGCGCAACGGTTTCAACGATGACCATGCCAGTGGCGGCGGACACGCCGCCGAGATAAACGAATAAGGTCAGAAATTGTTGCTTTGCCGCCATCGGTAGTGTCAAGACAAAGTTATCGGCATCGACACTGCCATCGGCAAACTGCAGCATGCCGCCGAAAGCAACCGGCAGCACAAAAATATTAATGGCCAGAAGATAGAGTGGGAAAAGCCAAATGGCCTTTTTCAAATGCTCCTCGTTGACATTTTCAACCACGATTACCTGAAATTGCCGGGGCAGTAAAATGATGGCCATCATTGACAAAAAGATATACATGGTCCAATCGCTGGACGTACTGCCACCGTTATTTATTGTCAAAAGATTTTCGAAGAAAGAGTGGGATGATTTGGGTGCTTGGACGATCATATCGCTTTTAAAATCGGAAAAACTACGAACCGCTTCGAATAGATCCGCAACGCCATTATAAAGTCCATAAGTTACAAAAAGTCCCACCGCCAGGAAAGCAACAAGCTTTATGATCGACTCAAAGGCGATGGCCGCCACAAGTCCTTCGTGCCTTTCGGCGGCATCCAGGTGACGGGTACCGAATAAAATGGCAAAAACGGCCAGCATCAGGGCCACGTAAAATCCGGTATCACTGAACACCGGAATATCGGTGAAAGATGACGATACCGTGATTTCAGGATACTGATTGATCAGGAAAAATGTGGTCGATATGGCTTTGATCTGCACGGCAATATAGGGAATGACACCGGCAACGGCAATGATGGTAACGATACCACCCAGGGCCGAACTTTTGCCATAGCGCGAAGCAATAAAATCTGCGATGGATGTAATACGATGGACCTTGCTGATGCGGATGATTTTACGAAACACCAGCCATCCCAGCATCGCCATTAATGTGGGACCGATATAAATGGTAAGGAAGGTCAGACCACTGCGGGACGCCAATCCGACACTACCGTAAAAGGTCCAGGCTGTGCAGTAAACCGCCAGAGAAAGGGCATAGATATAAGGATTGCTGATAATGCTGCGGCCGGCATCCGCCCGCTTATCGCCGTAATAGGCAATCACGAATAGAAGACCGACATAGCCGAATGAAACAATTAAGATGGTTTCGGTTTTTAACAATTATCGACCTCTCGCATCATCGGAATTGTCTGCGGGTCCGCTCGAACGGAATCTGGTTGCCAGGGCCGCAAGAACGATGAGCAAGCACCAGATACTGAAGATATATACAAGTAATAGCGGCAAACCGAATATCGAGATTTCTGAATTAAAAAGAGATAGGATCGGATAGTTGAATAAGATACAACCGAGTAGAAATAGGGCGACCAGGCGTTTGTTTAATTTGCTTTCACGCGTCATTGATCGTATTTCTTGCAGAGGTTAAGGCCGAGTTTACAACAAACACTGCTACCATAGACCAATTAGACGAAAGTGTCAATTTGGCCGCCGGTTTAGTGATTGATAATTGGCCAACTAAGATCCGCCTCGGGGTTCGGTACCGCAAGTATGCAAGTTGAAAATATATTAAAGAAATAGCCTCTTTTTTGCCCTGAATGTTGAGTCCTGAGATTTCAGCCCCAACATTTGACTTTAGAATTTGGATTGGCAAGCCAATAGAGATATGCTACGTTAAACTATGTCTAACGGTTTAGCCCGCCCTGGTGTGACCCATAAGATCATAATTATGGCCCGTGTCAGGTTCTCAAATTAGAATCTAAATAATTGAGCAACCTAAAGTCAGGTCTGGGCCAGGGGGGTTAACGTTCAAAGATATCAAGATTATGTTCTAATAGCGGAAGGTTGATCTCCTTGATAACGACTGTCGCACTCTTTGAGGTGTAGAATCTACCCTCCGGGATGGAAGTGGCGCTGGAGGCGCCAGGGCGGGCTTGAAGGTTGAGTGCCCGGCCCGGGAAGGATTATCCCACGTAAATGCCATAGACAGGTGAGTTTATGAAAGATCAAATTTATCGACTTTTGTCCCATACACCGCCTTTTTCAGAGTTGCCTGAGAAGGAACTTTTGCAGGTCGCGGCTGAAATGTCGGTGGAAAATTACCCGAAAGACACCATCCTTTCCGTCCAGGGCAAAACCAGATTGGAGAGTGTCTATGTCATCAAAGGGGGAACCCTGGAACTGTTTTACGAAACCGGTGGTGAAAAGGAGCTCATCGGTATTATGAAACCGGGTGAAATCTTAGGCGGCATTTGCATTTTGATGGCCGACGGCAATATGATTCGCACGTTAAGAGTTGTGGATGATGCAACCCTGTATACCTTGCCGCGAAAAGAATTTATGGAGATTTGCACCCGCCATAGTTTCTTCTACGAATATTTCGCCGCTAAATACCGCAAGCGAATGTCCGACGAAACCTTTTCATCCGTTGCGGTCGCCGGGCAAGCCCGGCATTTTCTTTCCCGCTTGGTTCCGTTTTCTTTTCTCTCGGAAGAAGATATCGACAAAATCTCTAAAGAAATTTCCATTGCCCAATATCCCCGGGATACCGTGCTGTTTGTCCAGGGGCAGTCAAAAGTCGAACATCTGCATATCATTCAAAAAGGTGCCGCGGAGCGCTACTTTGAAGAAAACGATCAAAAGACACTGCGGGGATTATTGGGTGAGGGCGACATGTACGGGGGAATATCGATTCTGCTGAACGACGGGATTGCCATCCGTACACTGAGAGTAACGGAAGATTCGTGGATGTATATTTTGCCGAAAGAAACGTTCTTAAATACATGCGACCAACATGAAGCCTTTAGCGAATTTTTCACGGACACATTCGGCAAACGGATGCTGGATCGATCCTATGCAGAGATTATTAGCAGCAATTTCAGACCGCGGGGGGATGCCGGGCAATTTTTCAGCCTGCCAGTGGCCAACATCTACAATCAGGAACTGGTGTACTGCGACCAGGATTTGCCAATACGGACGGCGGCGGCCGTGATGAGCGAACACAATTCGAGTTCCATCTTCATTCGCGAGCCAGGCGCTGATTTTGTGGGGGTGGTCACAGATGATGACTTGAGAAGAAAGGTTACTGCCACGGGATTCGATATTCTAAAACCCGTCTCCGAGATCATGTCCTCCCCCTTATTCGCAGTTTCATCCAATGCCTTGGTTTTTGAGGCGCTGATGGAAATGATTAACAGAAATATTAAACATCTTGCGGTTAGGGATACAAACAACGAAGTGGTCGGCGTGATCACGAACCGTGATATGTTGAAAGCCCAGGGGCAGTCTCCCTTCTTTATCGTTCGCGAAATTGCTAGCGCCCAATTTATCAATCAGATCGTGCAGATCCGGCATCAGATTCCGAGGCTGATTCAAACGCTGATCAACACGGGGGCCAAAGCCCAAAATATCACGCGATTTTTAACCACCGTATCGGATGCTATTTTACAGAAAATCATCGGCTTTGCTCTCGAGGAGATGGGACCCGCACCGGCTAAATTTGTTTTTATGGTGTTGGGCAGCGAGGGGCGAAAAGAGCAAACTCTCAAAACCGATCAGGACAATGCGATTCTGTTTGAAGACGTGGACGCAAAATCCCAGAAAGAAGTTACAGCGTATTTTCTGAAATTTGGCGAAAAAGTCTGCAATTGGTTGGATCAAGCGGGATATGCGCTTTGCAAAGGTGACGTCATGGCCAAGAATCCCAGATGGTGCCAACCCCTGGGCACCTGGAAGAAATATTTTTCAGAGTGGATCCACAAGGCCGAGCCCGAAGCACTGTTGCAGGCCAGTATCTTCTTTGACTTCCGGGGTGCCTATGGCGAGACAGCTCTCATTGACGAGTTGCGCCGGCACCTGTTTGGCGCTTTGAAGGGATGGCCGGGATTTTTCCGCCATCTTTCTGAAAATGCCCTCTATTTTACCCCGCCGATCGGCTTTTTCCGGAATTTCCTGGTCGAATCCAAAGGCCAGCATCGCGATACCTTTAACATTAAAGCCGCCATGCAACCGGTTGTTGACTATGCCCGCATATACGCCCTGCAACATAAAATTCCAGAAACAAACACCTTCGAAAGACTCCATCAGCTTCTCACCCAAAAGAAAATATCTCTTCAGGAGCATAATGAACTGGATACGGCATACAGCTATCTGATGCAGCAGCGGTTTGTGACCCAAGTGAAATCAGTTGTCGCTGAAAATTCAGAACCGGACAATTATGTAAACCCCAAACACCTTTCCCGCATTGAACAGACGACGCTCAAAGAAATTTTTAAACGCATCGAGAAATTTCAAGCGAAATTAAGTTTTGATTTTATCGGTCAACAGTTTTAGTTGTCAGGTTCAGGGTTCAAAGGTTCAGAGGTTAGGAGTGAACAGGTTCGTAAAAAGTCTAAAATTCCTTAAAAACGTCATTCCAGCATAGGCTGGAATCTAGTGAATTCAGAAATTCAGAATATTCTGGATGCTGGATCCGTCATCCCGGACTTGATCCGGGACCGGCATGACGCATTTGGGGCTTTTTGCGAGGCCATCAACGTTTGGTATGGTGACTTTACGCGAGAGGTCTGGGGCCGTGGCTGGCCTGAATAAGGGCTAATCTGATCCAAACCTATCGAGTACTTTTTCCAGCAACCCGACACGTATCCTATCCTTGCATAGATTCGGCAGAGTTTCCCTTATGTTTATGAAAATAGCTCATCAGGGGGGCGGAGAGTGTCTCCATGTATCTTTTGTCCCGTTGCCGGAAAATTTCCTCCATTAAAATAGGTGGAATTAACCAATGCCGCAAGGATCCAATCGCTTAATCATCTTTACCCGCTACCCGCAACCCGGTACTACCAAAACCCGCATGATACCCAAATTGGGGGACGAGGGTGCTGCCGAACTCCAGCGTCAGATGACCGAACATATTGTTTCAAGGGTAACGGGAAATACCGCTTTACGTTCCACATCGGTGGAGGTTCGTTTTGAAGGCGGCAATAAACACCTCATGGCGGCATGGTTGGGGACCGGATTTGATTACTCTCCCCAGGGCAACGGTGACATCGGCATTCGAATGAGCCGCGCGTTTGAAGATGGATTTGGAAATGGATATGCGTCGGTGGTGATCATCGGATCCGATATTCCGGATATCACGGGTGATATCGTAAATAAAGCCTTTGATGAACTCAGGAGACATGATCTGGTATTGGGTCCGGCCGCTGATGGCGGTTACTATTTGATCGCCATGGGAAAAACCGTTTTTATCCAAGCAGCTGCCCGTCTGTTCGGCGGTATTCGCTGGGGTACGGAAGGGGTTTTATCACAAACGCTTGCTGCCGCAGATAGATTAAGCCTCAGCTTTTTCCTGCTTGATACCCTGGCAGATGTCGATCGGCCGGAGGATCTGACTGTCTGGCAGCAAACGTCCAAGACGACATTGGGATCCCTCAGGGCAAAACGTTTGTCAATCATTATACCGACCTTAAACGAAGCCGAGCGTATCAAAGGGACCATCACCCAACTGCAACAATGCAAGGAGGTGGAAATTGTGGTGGTGGATGGCGGCAGCCGCGACAACACCGTTGAAGTGGCCGGGTTACTTGGCGCCAGGGTGTTGCAAACAAATGCGTCCAAGGCGGTGCAGATGAATGCCGGTGCCGCCGCGTCCGTCGGTGATGTGCTTTTGTTTTTGCATGCCGATACCCACCTGCCGGATAACTTCGATACTAAAGTCATGGCCGCAGTGAGTCAACACGGATTTTGTGCTGGGGCCTTCTCGTTGGCGATTGGCTCGGACGTCAGAGGCTTGCGATTCATTGAACGCGTCGCCAACTGGCGTTCACGCTTTTTCCAAATGCCGTACGGCGACCAGGCATTGTTTGTTTGTCGGGATTTGTTCGACGAAATCGGCGGATTTCCGGATCTTCCGATTATGGAAGATTTTGAGCTGATCCGGCGCCTGAGGCGCAAGGGCAAAATTAGCATTTTACCTGATTGTGTGACAACCTCGCCCCGCCGATATCTGAATTTTGGAATTATTAAGACCTGGTGTTTGAACCAGATTATTATCGCCGCATACTACCTGGGAGTCCCGCCGACACGGCTGGCTTATTGGTACCGACGGGAAAAAGGGAAGGAATGCGTGACCTAAGTTCTGAGGTTCAGGAGTTCAAAATTTAGGAAAGTTCTATTGAAGAATCCAATGAAAGCATTGGGAGACCTGTAATTGGATCTACAGAAGCAACCGGCCTTAACCGAGATAAACTTTGGAACATCTTTTCCAGGCCAACGGCGCTTTTTTGCATCGATATAATGCCTGTAATAATTCGTTTAATAAAATTTTCAGAAGCTTTTACCGCCAAAAAATCAATATACGTCATACGGTATTTTGCTAATTTACGAACGGTCTCCCAGATCAGTGAAGTTTTTCCGATTCTCCGTTCCCCCTGGATGTAGACATTTTGTCCTTTGCGGATATTGGCAGTCAATTCTTTTTCCAACCTCGGTCGTTTACAAAAGTCTGTTTTTTTTTACGACCTGACCATATTGG
>JASFFJ010000036.1:0-20981 GCA_050124355.1 Desulfobacterales bacterium
TCTTGTGCCTCTTCGGCCGCAGCCTTGGCTTCTTCGGCCTGGGTTTGGGCCTCGGTGGCGGTTTGCTTCAATTGGTTTAATTGTTCTTGCAACGATTCCAACTGCTGCTGTTGTTGCTTGATAAGACGTTCCAGTCTTTCAACCGTTTTAGGATCTACAGTTCCCTCCTGAGCCGCAACTGCGCCTACAAAAAACACCGAGACTGCCAGCAATAGCCCGATAATCTTAATTCCCCTGTTACGTTTCTTCGACATGTTCTCCTCCTGAGTTCCGCTGCGTATCTTTCATAGCTGTCTGCAAATATAAAGACGTTTTTCTTCAACTTGTGATACCGGGGTGAACGTTTAGTCCATATCCGCCACCCCCCTTCCTGGTTTGGATTTCAGTGATTTGTCAGGTTGAAACATCGCGAATTTCTTTTTGAATGGTAATCTGGCTGCAAGTGCAAGAAGGTTCAGACATAAAGACGAGAAAAAAGTTTTTCGTAAAAATACAGTTGCTTGGTGATTTCAGCGCTGATATTTTTCACTGTTTCATAACTAATTTTTAGAAAAAATGAAATGAATTTCTTTTTTTGAATGTTTTTAAAATAGATACGGGTTTTTAAGGTATGTATTTACTCAACACACCTTATACGACCGGAAAAATGAATCAAGCTTTCGACTATTGGGAATCCTCGAGGGTATGCTCTCCCCCCGCCCGGCCTTCATGTTGGTCGATATCCTGATCCGATAAAATCAAGCGAACCAAATCGATTATGTCTGCACCGGTCCATTCATCCCTGACCACCAGGTGCGATACCCCTGATTCTTCCGCAGCGATTTGATATTCCGGTAAATTATTACTGGTCAGAATAACGATGATGATATCAGGATGATCGATTTTTATCCTGCGGGCAAGGTCGAGGCCGCTGTGAGCTTGCAGTTGAATTTCCAGGAAAATGAGATTCGGATAAAAAATTTTCACCTTATCCAGGCCTTCATTTCCGTCGCTGGCCTCTTGGATGTCGATGAACGGGAAGCGATCCATCAGTACTTTTTTTAAGGATTGTCGGAAAGGATCGTTTGGATCGACGATTAATATCTTAAACACTTGAATGCATCCCATGGCCGGGCTGCGAAAGGCATCTGAAGTAGTGGTGATAGACTTAATTCCGATTGTCGGCTGACATGATACAGTTTGCCCGGGATAAAAAACGTCTCGAAATATCTAAAGCTCGTTGAAATTACCAGATATTTTTTGAGGCCTGTGTTGCGGCGCCGATCCTGATGTATCGGATTACGAGTCCGCCAAGGCTGTTTACTAAATAATTGCAGCATGATAAATACAGTGAACACTGTATTTCTGTCATAATTTGGCTGTATTTTCCGTTTGTTCCAGAGGAGCATCGGTACCACAAGGAGAAAAGGATGGGAAACAACGTTCGTATTGTGTTGGCCGATGACCACACCATTCTAAGAGAGGGCCTGCGGGCCCTTCTGTCGGCAGATCCGGATTTCGAGATCATTGGCGAGGCCGGTGACGGCCGGGAAGCTGTGCGCTGCGTGGAGAAGTTGGGACCAGACCTTTTGCTGATGGATCTTTCCATGCCGAGAATGAGCGGGATGGATGCCATCAGTGAGATCAAAAGACGCTATTCCGAAACAAAGATCATTGCGCTGACTGTTCATAAGACAGAGGAATACCTTCTGTCAACGCTTCAGGCGGGTGTGGACGGCTATGTTCTCAAGGATGCCACCCATGACGAGCTGGTCATGGCCATCCATAATGTGATGGCAGGCAAGCGATACCTGAGTCCCGGAATATCGGAAAAAGTCATTGAAGGCTATCTGGACGGTAAAGAAGACAGCCTGGCTGCATCTTCCTGGCAGAAGCTGTCCCAACGCGAACGCGAGGTGCTGAAACTGATAGCCGAAGGCTACAAGAATAAAGAGATCGCTGAAGATCTTTGCATCAGCTTAAAAACCGTCGAGAAGCATCGTGCCAATCTGATGAAAAAACTCGACCTTCATAACGCTGCGGCCCTGACGGTATATGCTGTGGAGAAAGGGTTGGTAAGCAGATAAGAGGATTTTGGATTTGGGATGTCGGATTTGGGATTGTTTTAAATGAATGATAAAATTTTAGCTATTGTTGTAGCTTCTCTAAGAACCGCTAAAAAAATAAAGCGTAATTTGATATCTAACAATTTTAAATCTAAGATTGAATAAATCCATATTTATATATCCCAAATCGCGAAGATCCCAAATCCCAAATCGTCTACACCTTCCACCCGACGCGAATGACCGTTCCCTTGCCAGCAGAGGATAAAACCTCGAAATCAGCTCCCGACAACTCCGCTCGCTCGCGCATACTCGCCAGTCCGAACCCCCGTTGGGAAGGCTTTAGAGAGATGGTTTTGGCCAGGTCAAATCCCGTTCCGTTGTCCTGAATCTGCAGGTCGATCCGGTTGCCGGATTTATCCAATTTCAACTGAACCAGACTGGCCCGGCTGTGCTTGGCGACATTATTGAGGGCTTCCTGCAAAATTCGGTAAATCACCGTTTTCAGAAGGGAGGGGATGTCGCTTTCCTGAATGTAGATCTTCGTATTAATCCGGATGCCCGCGTACACGTTTTGAAACTCGCGACAAAACCAGTTGATAGTGGCCAAAATACCCAAATCATCGAGGATCGAAGGACGTAAATCTTTGACGATCCTGCGTACTTCCTCGATGGTTTTTTTGGTCAGGGGAATGACGGCTTCCAAAGATTTTAATTCCGGATGATCGGCCTCACTGCGCAGCTGCCTTAAAGAATTTTCGACACTGAATTTGATGGCACTTAACGCCTGTCCGATGCCGTCATGCAGATCCCGGGCCATTCGTTTACGTTCTTTTTCTTCGGCCGACAGCAGCTGGTTGGAAAGAATTCGCAATTCCTTACCGGATTCCCGCAGCGCCTCCTCAGCCTTATGACGTTTGGTCATATCCGAAACAATTCCGGAAATGGCAGGACCGCCCCGGTAGTTTATCAGCGAAAAACTTCGCATCACCCAGATCGTGTCACCATTTTTTTTTAACCCCCGAATTTCATACTCGGAAGGAACATTTTCACCTGATAGCCGTTTTGTCCTCATTTCTCTTATCATAGCCCGGTCTTCAGGATGAACGAGGTCCAGCGACTGCATACCGAATAATTCGCTTTTTTCGTAGCCATATATGTCTGCCAGCTTATCGTTGGCAAATTCGATGATGCCGTCTTTTATAATGTAGACGCCAATCAAGGCATCTTCGACCATGGTGCTGTATTTTTTTTCCGATTCCTTAAGAGCCGCTTCGGCAAGCTCGCATTCGAATATTTGGCCTCGCAATTTCCGATTGATTCTCTCCAGTTCGGCGGTGCGCTCGGCCACCCGCTGCTCGAGCTCGTCATGGGTCTTGCGCAGCGCTTCTTCCACCGCTTTACGATGCGTAATCTCTTTTGCCACCGTAAGAAATCGCTCTGAATCGCCCTGGCCGTTTTGAAACGCGAGGCTTTCCAGTTGGATCCAGACGGGGCTAGGGTGATGGTTGGAAAGCCTCAAGTCGCATGACTGCAGGGTGCGGCTGCCAAATGTCCGGCGGCTGTGCAACTCGAATACTTTTTCGGAATCCGGAGTGATAAAGTCAGAAAAAGGTTTATTCAACAGCTTGTCCCGGTCG
This sequence comes from Desulfobacterales bacterium, assembly GCA_050124355.1. Classification (GTDB taxonomy): domain Bacteria; phylum Desulfobacterota; class Desulfobacteria; order Desulfobacterales; family JAFDCJ01; genus JAFDCJ01. The sequence goes on from JASFFJ010000036.1 coordinate 3,683, forward strand.
GCTCCCAGGAGCAGTGCTCCCGTTGGATTGGTTTCGAGGATGACGCCGGTCCGATCAAAGGTGAAATACCCCACGGGGGCAAACTGAAAAAAGTCCGAGTACCGTCGCCGAAGGTGAGTGGACTCGAGTTGATTATTCTTCGTATTTTCTAAATTTTGACGATCAACTTGCGACGGAATTTTTTCCTCTACCATAGAAACCTCCAAACAACCACGGAAACCAGATTCGAATCGGAATAGCTGAAATTTGTCAATAATGATAATTGCATATCTCATTAATTATTTCAATTATCAACAATTCTAACTTGGATTTCGCTCTTTGAAAAAGTGCATTTTTATATTTTCGTCATACTCATTGAATTGGTCGGCCTTAGAGTACTACCGATTAACTTGAATCAAACAGATATTGGTATTCATAGTAATTTAACGGAACTTCAAGCACCGACAGGATGTCGCGTTGTAGCGTGTTGAGCTCTGATACGAACCCATATGTATTGCCGTCTGGTAACGGCATTTCACCCTTGACGATGTCTTCGAACCCTTTAAGCATGTATTCGCTTCGAGGGTTGCGGACATCGACGCGATTGGGCATAAAGTTCTCCAGGCCGTAATCTGGATGCTGATTTCAAATCGCTCGATTTGGACCGAATTATCTATGAGTTGAAGGCAGTGGCAGTACAAAAGTCAATTGAGGTGAGACAATTTTGTTTTAGCACCGATTTTCGCGCTAGTTTTAACCGTCATAGCAATACAAGAATTTCAACTTAGATTTATTTAAGTTTGAGATCAAGATTTACAGAATCCAGCCAGGAAATTGATTTTGGCAGCCTGTTCCCGGGCATAGCCTTTAATATTGGATTGTGGGCCCTGCGTAGATACTTGACGGTTAGTTGTTCATTTTTCAAAGTTAAATTGTCCTTTCCTTTGACGAAATGTCGAAAGATCTTTGGTGAATCGCAATCTTGAAAACCAAGTAATTTATGGCCAACATATAGTATGGTGTGTCAGTAATCATCGTCATTACAATATCAAATTGGAATTTAACAATAATCGGAGAAGACAGCGCATTAAGATTAAAAAACTTGACGGTTTCTTAGATGACATTTTCAACCCGTCATCGGCGAGAGTGGTTGCCAACTTGTAATTCTACGGTGGTATCGAAATCATTAGAGATGAGAAATGCTGGCTTTTCGTGGCCATTGCCCCGAACAAAAAACTGGCGCAGATATCCAGCATAATTTTAATATCGATAAATGATTCGTACACCAGCGGGTTGGGGTACTTTCTTTTGGCATGAGGAATATTGATTCGTTTCCATGAATTTTGGCAAGATTAAAAAGAAGGCCAATCAAAATTACAAAGAATTCGTCGAGGGCGTCGATATAAAGATCCTTGAAAATCCGAACCGGATGGTCACCGAGGGCTTTATCCTGGGAGATTCGGATTTTGTAAATTGGGTAAAATACAATTTTCTATCGGATAGGCAAGATGAAAAAGATATTCCTCAATTAAAGAAACTAAAGCCAAGAGTACCGCCTGGAACCGTCACGACTGCTGTTCGCAAGGAGTTTGGCTGCAACGAAGAGCAGATAATTACCAAAGGGCGCAAAAAAAATAAAGCTCGCGAAGTTGCAATTTAAATAGCACGGGATATAACCGGAAATACCTGTAAAGATTTGGGTGAATATTTCGGTGGGGTTAGTGGTGCACTAATCACCATGGTGCATAATCGAATAGCCGGTGAATTAAAGAAAAATAAGCGGTTAAAGGGTAGAATTAATAAGATTAAAAAGCAAATATTGACGATCTCATAAAAAGCAAATATTCACAGAATGGCGTAATTCTTGCGAAAGCTGTAATCAAGTAAATTCAAAATACTCTGGATGCTGGAACAAGTCCAGCATGACGACTAAAGGATTTTTTTACGAAACCATCAATCTTAAAAAATTGAGTTATGAACCCTTTCCTATACAAAGAGGTACGTAATGAATATCGAAAAGCTGCGTTTACTTTACTTTTCTCCGACTCAGACGACCAAAAAAGTATTGAATGCCATCGCTGACGGTTTCAAACCAGAAGCTGTTATAGACATTGATCTAACGCTGCCCGATTCAATTCGTTCTAAAAAACCCGGGGAAGAAATCAAGATCGTTGACGGCTTAACCATCATTGGGGTCCCGGTTTACGCCGGTCGAGTGCCACCTGAAGCCGCCGGACGTATCAGCCAATACAAAGCCGACGGGATACCAGCCGTCCTAGTTGTGTTGTTCGGCAATCGGGAATTTGAGGATGCCTTGAGGGAGTTGAAAGATCTGGCCGAGGACGCCGGATTCAGACCAATTGCCGGGGCTGCTTTTATTGGCGAGCATTCTTTTGCGGACGCCAAATTTCCGATTGCCCGCCGGCGGCCGGATCATAAAGATATCAAAAAGTGTTCTGAATTCGGTGCTCTTCTCAGAAAAAAGATTCAGCAAGTCGATTCCATCGATAGCATACCCATTCCCGAGTTCCCCGGAAATTACCCATACCGGGATCCCAATCTTTTGAAAGATATCAGTCCTGAAACCTTGGAGGACCTGTGCAACAGATGCGAAACCTGCGTGTCGGTATGCCCGACAGCCGCAATTGTCCTGGAAGATAAAGTACACACCGAAACCGGCAACTGCATTGTCTGCTGCGCATGTGTGAAAAACTGTCCAACCGGCGCCCGCGTAATGAAACACCCCAAGATCCTGGACATCACCGAATGGTTGTGGAAAAACTACAGCAAACGTAAGGAACCGGAAATTTTTTTACTTTAGAACGACCATGAGGGAAAAAGCCAAATCGCTGAAATAAAGAAAATAAACGGTTACAGGAAAGAACTTTATAGAATAAGAAACAAACATCTCATGTATAAGATGTGACCCAGCCTGCACAATTCTTCAGACCTATTTTTGAGACAAGATATTCAGGATTACGAATATACTTTAGTCAAAACTAATTATGCCAAGTTTAAACTTGACAAAATGGAGTTAGCTCAATATTACTTAGTGCCCGTCCATAAAAGACCGTTACCAAAGACAGGCACCTTTTGGTGTTTCCAATTCAGAAATGAGGATTTTTGTCCAAGGTCAAGGAAATCAAGCGCTTGTGCGGAGGCGTAGTTTACTACGCCGCACAAGCAAGCGCGCAGATTGACGCTGAGATTGGGCAAAAAGACCATTTGTGGATGGAAACTACTTAACAAGTATCGACTAACACTGGGGTATATCAATGCGGTTTGTTGGCAGAAAAAGAGAACTAAAAGCGCTTGAGAATGCGTTTCAGTCTCATGACAGCTCATTTATTCCAATTTACGGGCGCAGACGCGTCGGTAAAAGCGAATTGATTAAAAATTTTATCAAGGATAAAAAAGCCCTGTATTTTTTGGGAAAGCAGGCGCCCGCCAGGCTGCAATTAAGGGAATTTTTACGCAACGGGGCTTTCGCATTTCAACAACCGCTTCTTGAACAGGCATCGGTTGATAGCTGGCAGAGGGCGATTTCCCTGGTGATTGAGCAGGTTCCAGTCGGCGAAAAAATTGTTCTGGTCATGGATGAGTTCCAGTGGACTGTGGAGGCCTGTCCTGAGTTGCCTTCAGTACTCCAGTCATTTATCGACAATGGTTGGGAGGGTGGTTGTAAAGTGTGCTTGATTGTGTGCGGCTCATACCTGGGATTTATGGAAAAGAGAGTGCTGGGAGAAAAAAGTCCTCTATTTGGTCGCCGAGCGGGTCAGATATTTTTAAAGCCATTTTCCTATCTTGAAGCCGGAAATTTCCATCCTAAATGGTCTGAAACTGACAAGGCAAAGGTTTTTTCTATTTGTGGCGGCATCCCCTATTATCTCAATTTTTTTTCTCAAACCAATTCAATCGATGCAAATATCCGCAACAATTTCTTAAATGAGTTTTCCGCCCTGGCGAGAGAGCCGGAGTTCCTGCTGCGAGAGGAATTAAAGGAGCTGAAAAAATATTTTGGCATTCTGACGGCCCTTTCAACCGGTGCCGTAACAAACCGGGAAATGGCAAGCATAACCGGCATTGATGAACGAGCGTTGTTCTATTATCTGAATACCCTCATTGAACTCGGTTATATCATGAAACATTATCCCCTAACGGGTGCCAAAGCGAATGCTAAACAAGTTCGTTACAAATTGCATGATCCGCTCCTGCGCTTCTGGTTCCGATTTATCTATCCTAACGGTTCGGCCATTTATCAAATGGATCAAAAAAATGTATTTTTAAATCTGATTAAACCACATTTGGATGCCTATTACGGTGCAGGCTATGAAACTTTATGCAGAGAGGCACTAAGCCGTCTGTATCGAAGGGAAGAGCTGACCTGTGCCTATGAAATTGGAGAGTACTGGGACAAGAATGTTCAAATCGACATCGTCGGTTATCGACAGGATGGTGTCATTGATATTTGCGAATGTAAATGGGGAAAAATATCATCTATGCCCCAGTTGCTTAAAGAGTTGAACTCAAAAATATCTGGCTATCCAAATAAGGATAATAAAACAATACATGGCCGATTTTTTCTTCGTACCCGCCGAAAACAGCCATCGGGCCATTCTGTTCGGATCCATTTTCTTTCGGATCTTTACCGATTAGATTAGATAGATTATTATTATTTGAAAAGTGTTACTTCTTAATACAATTATTCTCTCAAACACCTCAGTTTTGCAAGATCCTCAGCATAACTATACAGATGAAGCCCTTTACTTTCAACCACCATCTCCCCGTCTTTGACACCGATTTCGCCGGCCATGTATTCTTTAAGGTTCTGAATGGCCGCCAGGTTGGCCGGAAATCCGTTCCAAAGGTCCCAGGAGCGAAAATACACAAAAAAGTGCAGGGTATCATTTTGAATGCGCGTATCGATGGACCGCAAACAGGGAGGATCCAGCAAGGTTAAATCGGAAGGGTGGGCCACCTGCAATACCAGTTGATTGTTGCGTTGGCCAAATTGCTTATAAGTATCGATAACCCATTCAATCTGATTTAAGTAGAGCTGACCGTCTTCCTCAAAGACAATATTGCTGTCAACGTCACGCTTATCGACGATTTCAGCATTTTCCTGCTCCCACCAGACCAGTTTATCTCCGGTCAGTGGCACTCTTGTCAACCGTTCACCATAGGTATAGGATTCCCCCGGCTCCTTGCGGGCAGACATCAAATACTCAATATAGGCCCTTTCATAACCAGGGCCGCCGTAAATATAGTCATGCTCCACAGGATTGGGAATGCCGCAGCCGGGTGGGATGTCCGGTATCAGCGGGATGGTGCCGGGATAATTCACATGCCCCATAAAATAATCGTATTCAAGACGGGTTTGCCCGGCATAGGAACCCCGATCGATCACAAATCGTTCACCATGATCGAGAATGTCATTGACTGCCTGAAACCACAGATCCGGTAAATCCCGGGCTTTTATTTGATGAATTTTCACTTTTTTGTTCTCATTTTTGGACACGGATGAACACGGATAACCAGGATATTAGAAGCTAAAAACTTGAATTTGGAGATGTAATAAGGAAGCCGGAATCATTGGAAGGCAGATGTCAAATTTTACTTTTACTCAATCAACTCATTCAACCAAATATATTATATACCTTCTACCTTATGCCCTGCGCCTTGAGCCCTATACACTTCTTTTTTTCCAGCAACTCGTAACTTGAAACACACAACCCGAAACACGACTAAATATCCAGCACACTCACTTCAAGGGCATTATTCTGAATAAACTCTCTGCGGGGTTCAACTTCCTCCCCCATTAAGACAGTGAATATTTCATCCGTATCTACCATATCCTCAATTTTCACCTGGAGCAGGGTTCTTTTTTCGGGATTCATGGTCGTATTCCACAACTGATCGGGATTCATCTCGCCAAGACCTTTATAACGCTGAACATTCACACCTTTTTTACCTTCTTTGAACAGCAGTTCCAGCAGCTCTTTTTTATCCTGTACAGAATCGGACGGTTCCTCTTTATCTTTTGTAAAAATAGTAAATGGTGGAGCGTCATGTTTGGCTATATTTTTGCCGGCTATCAGACATTTTTGATAATCGCTGGAGTAGATCAACCCTCTGCCCAATTTTATAGGGGTAAAGGATTCAGCCATCGGCCCGCTGATAATTTCTTTATCCTCTGTGCCCTCATGCCCCGAAATCATCATTTCATAAATACCGCGCTCTTCATTCCATATCAAATCATCGACGCGGTACCCTTCTTTAATCAACAGGTCTCTTAAAGCAGACATTCTGCTCCGGTCTTGTAGAAAATTTTTATCTTCAACACCTTCATTTATTAAGATCTCCACCAACTTGGGCGCAATGCCACGCTTACTCAACTTTTCGCTTTGTGTAAAATACTCGGATAAATCACAAATAAAAAGATAAAGTCGGTGTCCTGATATCTTTTGATCATCCTGGCTTGAGGTTATTTCTTTTTGATCACATATTTTTTTTAATATCCATTCATTATACTCTATCTCATCTTTCAGATATATTCCGCTTTTTCCCTTGCCAACCTTAAACAACGGCGGTTGCGCAATATACAGAAAACCTTTTTCCACTATCTCCGGCATCTGACGGTAAAAAAAGGTTAAAAGAAGGGTCCGGATATGGGATCCGTCAACATCGGCATCGGTCATTATAATGACTTTATGGTATCTGATTTTTTCGATATTGTATTCTTCTTTTCCAACGCCGGTTCCCAGCGCAGTAATGATATTTTTTATTTCTTCACTGCGCAGAATTTTATCAAAACGCGCTTTTTCAACATTTAAAATTTTGCCCTTCAACGGCAAAATGGCTTGAAATTTGCGGTCCCGTCCCTGTTTGGCTGATCCACCGGCTGAATCACCCTCGACAATAAATATTTCCCGTAAGGCCGGATCAGAAATCTGGCATTCGGCCAGCTTGCCCGGCAGGGTGGCATCGATCAGGGCCCCTTTACTCCTGGCAATATCCCGTGCCCGTTTGGCGGCATCCCGTGCCCGGGCAGCATCCACACTTTTGGCAATTATTTTTCTGGCAACGGCAGGATTTTCTCCAAAAAATTCGCCTAACTTCTCATTAAGCAAAGATTCCACCAATCCCTTGACTTCACTATTTCCCAGCTTCGTTTTCGTCTGTCCTTCAAATTGCGGCTGCTTTATTCTCACGCTAATAATGGCAGTAAGCCCTTCACGGACATCATCGCCGGTAATTCTGGCTTTTAAATTTTTCGGTAAATTACCATTGGTAGCGTACTGGTTGATGGTACGGGTAATACCTGCCTTAAATCCACTTAAATGAAATCCTCCCTCAACCGTATTAATGTTATTGGCGAAGGAAAAAAGCTTTTCGTTAAAGGTGTCGTTGTATTGAATGGCAACTTCTAACTGCACATCATTTTTAACACCTTCCATGAATATGGGTTTATGCAAGGGCGTATGTCTTCTGTTAAGATATTCCACAAATTGTATAATACCGCCTTTAAAAAGAAATTCTTCTTTGGCATCCGAACGTTCATCTTCGATGGTGATCTTGACCCCCTTGTTCAGATAGGCCAGTTCCCGCAGCCGGCGCACAAGAATATCATAGTTGAAATCAGTGGTGGTAAATATTTGGGCATCCGGAATAAAATAAACCTTGGTTCCTTGCTTACGGGTATTTCCAATTACCTTTAATTCGCTGGTTTTTATTCCTCTTTCATAGGTCTGGGAATGAATCTTCCCGTCTGAATAAATTTCCACTTCCAATAGACTGGAAAGCGCATTGACCACTGAAACGCCGACACCATGCAGTCCGCCGGAAACTTTATAAGAATGATCGTCAAATTTTCCACCGGCATGCAGTTTTGTCATCACCACTTCAACAGCCGGTATTTTTTCTTTTTTATGGATACCTACCGGAATTCCCCGCCCGTTGTCCGTTACGCTGACACTGCTATCCGTATGTATGACCACATCAATCTGGCTGCAAAAACCGGCCATGGCTTCATCGATACTGTTGTCCACGACTTCGTAGACCAGGTGATGAAGGCCGGCAATATCGACGTTGCCGATATACATGGACGGTCGCTTACGTACAGCTTCCAGACCTTCCAGTACTTTTATATTGTCTTCGGTATAGTTATTTTTGTTGTTTTCTTCTTTCATATTCTCATCGGCATTATGACGCTTAAAAAGGATTTGTCGTTCTCACCTACTATTTTACAGGGTTTTTCTTCATCGATGATATTCAAAAGAATGTTATCCTCATCGATAACGCCCAATGTATCGATAAAAAATTTGGGGTTGTACATTACCTCCACCGGATCTCCATTATAGCTGATATCCATGTCTTCTTTGGATTCCCCAATGTCGGGGTTAGTGGAATTTATAAGCAATTTATCGGTATTGAAATGAAAAATAACCCCTTTGTATTCTTCGGATGATAAGATAGACATACGCTTCAGTGTCATCAAAAATAATTGACGATCCAATGGAATATCATGCCCGCCATCTACGACAATGATATCACCATATTCTGGAAAATCTCCCTCAAGAAGTCGAATAATCAGGGTCTCTTTCTCTTTTTTCACAATAAAATTGTTATCTTTAATCCCAATTTTTACCGAACCTTCGCTATCAAGAAATTTAGCAACTTCAGTGAGCCCCTTTTTTGGTATCAATATATTGGGCCCAGGCGGCAGTTCAAATTCTTTGTCGAATACGCAATCCGACTTTGAAAGCCGGCTGCCATCGGTGGAAACCAGTCTGAAAATTTTTTGATCTTTTTCCTGGATTCGTTCGGCAAATATTCCGATAATATGGGCTCGGTTATCATCGGATGCTCCCGTGATGATGGCGGTTTTTTCGATCATTTTAGCAAAGAAAGTCGAATGGATATCAAAAAAATCAACATCCTCTATTTTTGGAATTTCCGGAAAATCGTCCGGATTTAACCCCACGATGTGATATTCCACCGTCTGGTTTCCGATTTCTATCCAATGATTTTCAATTTCATTTATATATATATCCTCGCTTGGAAAATCTCTAACAATCTCAAATAATTTTCTGGCGTTAATAGCTATGGCTCCCTGATCATCTATTTTTGCAGGATAAAAGCCTTCAAATCCGGTCTCTAAATCAGTAGCAGCAATGGATATTCCGGATTCTTCCGTTTGAATTAAAATGTTCGTCGTGATGGCAAGATTGGTTTTACGGCCGGTCAATCCCTGAATTTTCGAAAGAACAGGCAGAATATCATTTTTGTTAATGGTAGCTTTCATATTCCATTTCCTTAATAAATATTATTTATTAAATAATTAATAAATATAATGATGTGTTGTTTATAAGTCTAATAACTTCTTAACCTACTGAAATAGTATAAGTTAAAAGATTCATTGATGCTCAAAACATAATCATCATTGGATCGATAAGACACATCATATAAACAGGAAAAAATAGACTGTTTAAAAAGATAAAGTTATCGACAAAATATGAATACATTTCTGACAAGAACAATTTATGCCGATTGTATCCAATTTCTGATTTTTGGAACCATATTATCCTGCCATCGATCTGACAACCTTAATTTAACAAAGTAGATAAAAATATTTTCTAAAATTTTCAGTATCTTATCATAAAGAAATATTTTTTCAAGAACAAATCCCTCAATATCTTCATCAAATTCCGGCATACCGGTGCTCGGAAGACTAAAACTACTAACATTCAAGCTTTCGCCTTTAAGGGAAAACTGCCAGGTTAGTTCAGCTGATTTAAAAACCACATTGAGTTCGGAGACCAGAGCCCCCTTTTTTAACGTCAGAATGCCTTCTTCTAGACTTGCGTCATCTCCTTTAATGGTAACACGTTCTCCGGATTCTTTTCGACGGTTCTCAAATACGATACGATTTCCGATTTCCAGGGCGACAAAGTCTTTATCAAAATTATTGATTAGATTTTGATCCTTTTCGATCACATACCATAGCCAGGTTAGGAACTCTTCTCCTAAAAATTGATACCGGTTGTAGGCAACAGCAACATCAAGCATTATTATATAAGTCCGGTTCTGGGTTCAGGGTTCAAGGTTAAAAGGTTATAACATACCGATTTCCATAATTTAATGCTATCTGGTTTGGATGGGCCTCTTTCACCTATTGGGTGAAATATGGAATTTGATCCGATTGACGGCTCATGCTATGGTTAAAAACATTTTAAGGCACCTTAACCGGGAACCCTGAACGTTGAACCTCTCAACCTGTTTTAAATAAATGCGTCGGGGATATTTTCTGAAGTTCATCACGTTGTGAATCTGAAATATCGGTTGACAAAAAAGCTGAAGTATAAGGAAACATTCGTATTAATGACAAATCAAATGATTTTGAAAAAAGCGTTTCCAATTCCTCGTTGGCCGCTTTTAAATTGGAAAAAAACCACACGCTTGAGTCTTGGTGGTGCCATACCAGATCATAAATATTTGGCGTCGCAGGAATGCGTAGACTTAGCGTATTGATCACATGATCCTTTATCATTTTTTTTTCAGATTTGGATAAATACTCACGGCCACTGTCAGCCAGACGTTTGGCAGCTTCGACCGTATAATGTTTTTTTAAGATTTTTGGCGCAATATTTTTTTTGTCAATTCTCAGGGAAAATACAAAATACTCGCCGTAAACAAATGAGGAGCCACCAAAATCAGGTTGAAAGGGTTTTTCAAAGGACGTCCATCCCACTGCCATGTTTGAAATCTGGTTGTCTATATCCGAAATGGTATTTTTTATTAAACCATTGGCAACGTTCTCAAGAACCGGTGATTTCATTTTCCCGTGGACTTTATAACGGGTAATCGATGCGGAGTTTGATAAAAGACTCATAATACAATATCTTGTGTGTTGAAGAGCATTTAAAATAAATATATAGCGTGTTTAGACCTTGGTTACAAGCTAATTCTAAACTTAGCCAGCGACACTCACAAATGGAATAATGGGTATAAAGAAAACGGGTCCTATAGCGCTTTCTCTGCATTGATTTTCATATTTTAATGGGGTATTTTTTTGGAAAAAAACAGAGTTAATAGGACTGTTCAGTATCATCAAAAAAAAAGCAAATCGAAGTCGTTCATGAAATATATAGCCGATTTACACGTTCATTCTAAATTTTCCAGGGCCACCGCTAAAAATTTGGATCTGGAAAATCTATATATTGCCGCCCAACTTAAGGGGATTACGGTGGTTGGAACCGGTGATTTCACCTACCCGGCCTGGTTTTTGGAAATCTGTGAAAAATTGGAACCAGCTGAAGCGGGTCTTTTCAGGCTGAAAGATGAGATTGCCAAGGAATGTGATGAGCAGGTCCCGACTGCTTGTCGCGGACCGGTTCGTTTTATATTGTCTACCGAAATCAGCAATATATATAAAAAAAACGATAAAACCCGAAAAAATCATAATCTGGTTCTGGTACCGGATTTGGCGGTTGCCAAAAATTTTAGCGCCAAACTGGATCGTATCGGCAACATTAAATCCGACGGACGGCCAATATTGGGACTGGATGCCCGCAACCTTCTGGAAATTTTGTTGGAAGCTTCCGATCAGGCATTTCTAATTCCGGCTCACATCTGGACACCCTGGTTTTCGGTGTTGGGTTCAAAATCCGGATTTAATTCCATTGATGAGTGCTTTGAAGATCTGACGCCACATATTTTTGCCGCTGAAACCGGGCTTTCTTCAGATCCGCCTATGAACTGGCGTGTCTCCGGTTTGGATGGTTTGACCCTGGTGTCAAACTCAGACGCGCATTCGCCCCTGAACCTGGGCAGAGAGGCCAACCTGCTTAATACTCGGTTATCTTATAACGGCATCAAATCAGCGATTAAAAATGGTAACTCAGACGAATTTTTGGGTACATTCGAGTTTTATCCCCAGGAAGGCAAATATCATCTGGATGGTCATCGCAAATGCCAAATTCGGCTCAATCCCCGGGAAACAATGGACTATGAAGGCAAATGTCCAATGTGCGGGAAAGCGCTGACCCTGGGTGTATTAAACCGGGTGGAAGAATTGGCGGATCGTACGCAAGGATTTAAACCGCCAGGGTCTCATTCTTTTCACAGCATCATTCCTCTGGCGGAAATTTTCTCTGATATCTTGCAGGTGGGCGTAAAATCGAAAAAAGTCAGAACTACCTATCAAAAAGCCCTTGCACAACTGGGTAGTGAATTCAATATTTTACATACCCTTGAAACCGATAAAATTAATAGTGCCGGAATTCCGTTGCTCGGTGAGGCCATACGGCGAATGCGGCAAAAAGAAGTTGAGATAGAATCAGGCTATGACGGTGAATACGGGCGTATAAAGATTTTTAATTCTCATGAACGTGAGCTATTGCTGGGTCAAAAAACCCTCTTCTCCGTTCCTCAAGACGACTCAGTAGCGGAAGTGATTACTCGTTCTAAAGCACCTTCGAATCAGCCATTATCGTCCGATTCCATGCCGCTAGCCAAGACAACGCAATTAAATTTGTTTGATAATCATCAAGTCAAAGATTCATTCAGCCAACTCAATAATGAGCAGCAGCGGGCGGTTGAATATCCAGGCGGGGCGCTGTTGATTGTTGCCGGACCCGGTACCGGGAAAACCCGCACCCTGACCCACCGTATCGCTTATCTGATAATGGAAAAAAAAGTTTCTGCTCACCAGGTGCTGGCCGTAACGTTTACCAATAAGGCGGCCCAGGAGATGGCTGCCAGATTAAAGAACCTGATGGGAGATTCCCAATCCTTGCCGCTTGTGGCCACCTTTCATTCGTTTTGTTACCGTATATTAACCGAGCAAAATCAAGTCCCCAAAGATATCGTTGATGACCGCCATCGTGCCGTTTTGATCTCCGAAGCGCTGGCACATGTCCGAAAGCAAGGCCATAAGATCTCATTGAAACCGAAACAGATATTAAACCATATCATCGCGGCCAAACTGCAGACTTTCGATCCTGATGAATTTGAAAAAATTAATTATAGTAATCCACAAAAGAAAACAATTTCAATAGTATATAGAACCTATCAAGACATGTTGGCGATCCAAAACCTTTATGATTATGAGGATCTGATTTTTAATGTGGTCCGGCAGTTTGAAACCGACCCAAAATTCTGTGAAAAATATCAAAAACGATTTCAGCATTTTTTTGTGGATGAATATCAGGATTTGAATCAGGCCCAGTACCGTATTATCAGAGCGCTGGCCCCAGCTGAAACTTCCGTCAAGGACCTGTGTGTTATTGGGGATCCGGATCAGGCCATCTACGGTTTCCGGGGGTCTGATTTACGATATTTTAACCGTTTTATCAAAGATTACCCGGACACCGGGGTGATTAACCTCGTCAGAAATTATCGTTCAACCAAGACCATTTTAAATGCTTCCTTTCAGGTTATCGAAAACCATCGCCATTCGTCCTCTGATGAACGAACCTATTCACAAATTGACGGCGCAAAAACCATCAGTGTTATGGAATTGTCCACCGACAAAGCAGAGGCGCAAACCATAGCCGGGATCATCGAGCAGCAGATCGGAGGCACCGGATTTCACTCTGTCGATACCCGAACAGCGATTGATGCTAATATTGCTACGTCTCGTAGCTATTCCGATTTTGCCATATTGTACCGCACCAACGAACAACACAGGATCATTGGAAATATGTTTGAACGGTTTGGCATTCCTTACCAAATTGCCAGCCGAGAAACCATCTTAAATCAAAAAGGATTGCCGGAAGTAATTTCATTGTTAAAGGCGAGTGAAGGTCGCGGCGGCTACGCGGATTATGAAAACGTCCTGGGGGTGTTAATATCCGGCATCGGCAAGAAGACCATGGATTTATTTAAAGAATGGTGCTTTCGCAACCGTTTTACGCTTCCACAAGGGTTGCTTAAGGTAGCTCGCTTTCCCATACCCGGTTTAAAACCATCCCGGCAGCAGATGATTAATGAATTTTCGCAACAACTCTCGCAGTACAAAGAAAAATTGTCTGGTTTGTCGGTGGTGGAAAAATTGCTGTTTCTGGAGAAAAATACCAAATTAGTTGACATTTTAAACAGAGATGTCAAAAGAAAAGAGGCTTTTGCGCACCTGGTTGACGTTGCCGTAGATTTTGGAGCGGATTTGGATGGTTTTTTAGCCGGCATCGCACTGCATACCGATACGGATACCTACACGCAACAGGCTGAAAAAGTTTCATTGATGACAATGCATGCGGCCAAGGGGCTTGAATTCCCCGTCGTATTCATTACCGGATGTGAGGAAAACCTGATACCCTTCAAGCGAGGGGAAAACCGACAAACGGATTTAGAAGAAGAACGAAGATTGTTTTATGTCGCCATGACCCGGGCTAAGGAGAGGCTCTATCTAACCAGGGCCAAGAAACGCAGAATATTCGGCAAAATCGAAGACCGGTTTCTTTCCCCGTTTGTGGCGGACATTGAAAATCGGTTAAAACTGGACGAAACGCCCCGGTTAAAAAAGAGGAAGAAAAAGGGGTCTGACCAGATGCAGCTTAAATTGTTTTAACGTAATTTCTCAATAGGTAAATGGAAAATCGATAAATTAGGTTGACCAGATGCCTATTACGGCAGAATTTGCACAGTATCCCTATAACTCATTGAGAAATTACCTCAAAACAATTTAACTGTCTATAATTACTTAAAAACACCATAAAAACATTGTTTTTTTATGTGTTTTGGTGTATAAAATAAATAGGTTAGACGGTTTTGGTTAAAAAAAAATCGGATAGCTAATCGGCAACCAATAACCAATAACCAATAACCAATAACCAATAACCAATAAAGAGTAATCAGAAATTTATTATCGTCTGTAAACTGTGGTGCAAATGAAACCAAGTAAGATTAAATATATTGGGCTAACAATATGTTACGCGCTTATCCTCCTGTTTTCAGCGGATCTGACAGCTCATGGGGATATTTACCGCTACATCGACGAAAACGGGGTCATGCACTTTACCAACACACCGACCTCATCCAACCAGAAGTTCAAACTGTTCCTGCGGGAAAAACCAAAGACCAGCCTTCGTTATTCAACGAAAAAATATGACAATATCATTGCCAACGCTTCCCAGCAATACGGCGTTGCCTTTCCCCTGCTTAAAGCCATCATTAAAGCGGAGTCGGGTTTTAATCCCCGGGCGGTATCGAAAAAGGGTGCCAAGGGATTGATGCAAATCATGCCGCAGAATTTCAAACTCCTGGGAATCGAAGATCCCTTTGACCCATCGCAAAATATCCATGCCGGCGCGCGCTATTTCAAACAAATGTACGATCGTTTCGGGAAATTGGCCCTGTCCCTGGCAGCTTATAACGCCGGCCCGCAAGCAGTGGAACGTTATAAGACCGTCCCGCCGTATGAAGAGACCGAAGAGTATGTCAAACGTGTTTTAAAATTTTATCATAGCTATAAAAATCTCTAAATCCTTCCCACAATCCAACCCTTTAGGCCCCAAAGCTGCGTCTTTAAAAAATTTAGTTAATTGGAATAAATAGAGTTACTCATTTATAAAAATCATAAAAATTCCAAGCACCAAAAAACAAATTTCAAACAAATACCAATGACCGAAATTCAAAATTCTAAATAGATAAAATATCGCGAGGCATCCGAAAAATTATTTTATTGTAATGTTTTAGTCGATGACTTTTGATATTGTCAAAAATTGGATATTGTGGGTTTGGAATTTATTTGTAATTTGATGTTTGTTATTTGTTGTTTCTGGTTTACCCAGCTTAGGGTCAAATAATAAAAATGTAGAGGCTTTTGAAACTGGTTTCTGGCGGCACCAAATTTGGAGGAAGTATGCAAAATCTAATCGATAAGTACAATTTAATGCCCCATCCGGAAGGCGGGTACTATGCCGAGGTCTATGAATCCAAGCAAGCGGTAACATCTCCGGTGGTGAATAAAAACAGAAAGGCGATCACTCATATTTATTTTCTATTGCTGAAGGGACAGGTAAGTTTGTTTCATAAAGTTGCCCATGACGAGATTTGGAACTTCTATGAAGGTGATCCCCTAAAATTGATAAAATACGATGGCTTGACGATTGAAGAAGATATCATCGGATCCGGTTGCAGTGATTATGTTTCCATCGCGGAAGGCGGGTTATATCAGGCCGCTGAATCCACAGGGTCCTATAGTTTGGTTGGCTGCAGCGTTGCGCCTGGGTTTGAATTTGAAGATTTTTCACTCCTTCGTGATGAACCTGGGCAAAAAGAAACGTTCTTAAAAAAATTTCCTAGTTACGGGAAATTTGTATAGAACCAGTGTGGTTTCAGCCGTGTGCAAGTTGGTGATAAAAATTGAGGTTGAAATAAGATATCTATAATAAATATTATTGCCACCGATTCACGCAGACATCCGCTGACTGTTTTTGCCTGAACGAATTTCGCCGCACCGTTTGAGACATGCATACACTGACACATTCAAACATTGTTGAAAAGAGAATTGGTTTTGATTACCTTGTGCAATAAAATTGATTAAAATTAAGGTGGTTATGAGATGATAGGTGAAATATTATAGTTGACAAGTTCAGAAAGCTGTGATTTTTTTATTCAAACAAATTAATCCATTCATTACCCGGCTTTACTTAAAGAGATGTTATGAACGTTTCACATGTAAAATTGAAAAATTGGCGTAATTTTCGATCGGTTGATACGCCGCTGAGCAGGCGCGTTTTCATAATCGGGCCCAATGCGTCAGGTAAATCCAACTTTCTTGATGCATTTCGGTTTTTGCGGGATGTTGCTAAATCAGAAGGAGTTGGCCTTCAAAAGGCGGTCAGCGAAAGAGGCGGCATCTCGAAGATCAGATCTCTTGCAGCCCGCAAGGAACCTCAAGTGGAAATAGAAATTCATCTTGCTAATTCCCAACATGAAGAAGCAAAATGGAAATACGCTCTGGGAATAAAACAGGAGTCTAGAGGACACCGTCAGCCATTCATATTCTATGAACGAGTGTGGAAGAGGGAAAAGCTCATTCTTGACCGTCCTGACCCAGAAGATGAGAAAGATAGACATCGGCTAAATCAGACACACCTGTAACAAATCAACACTAATTTCGAGTTCAGGCAAATAGCAGACTTTCTGGAATCCATTTAATCCCTTCATCACCTGGCTTTATTTAAAGAGATGTAATGACTGATGAAAATTCACTGTGAGAGCATCGACTACAAATTTGAAGTTCCTCGAAAACCCCAGCGAGTCATCAGTTTGGTGGCTGCGGCCACGGAAACGCTCTTTGCCATGGGATGCGGAA
>JASFFJ010000037.1:0-20728 GCA_050124355.1 Desulfobacterales bacterium
TCCAGGTGGATTAAACGGGGCAGTTCACCGGCTTTGGTCATACCCACCATGGAATCTTTTGCATTGGCAGGCTGCCGATCCTGCCAGTGCAGCTGCAGCAAGGAACCCAATCCGGAAACACAGCCGTTGAGATCAGCCTCTTTTAAAGCGGTCGTAAAGCCGTCTCGAAGCCGGTTGCCCAGCTGATTAAGCCTTGTGACCGCCTGTTCATCATATAATCTCATGGCCGCCATGCCGGCTGCCATGGTAATGTTGTTGCCGTTGAAGGTGCCGGAATGAAAAATGGGCGCTTCATGGGACGGATCGAATCGTGACATGATCTCCTGGCGGCCACCAAATGCGCCGATGGGCATTCCACCGCCGATTATTTTGGCCAGGGTGGTAAGATCCGGTTTCACATCCTCTATTTCCTGCAGCCCGCCGACACCAAGACGAAAGGTCATGACTTCGTCGAAAATGAGCACCACCTTGTATTGGTCGGCCAGTGTCCGCAGTCCTTTGAGATAGCCGGGTTGCGGACATATGGCGCCGGCAGCGCCCATCAGCGGCTCGGTCAGAATGGCTGCAACGCGGTCGGCGTTGGTTTTCAACGTCTCCTCAACGGCATCGAGGTCGTTGAAAGGCACAATCCGAACATCCTCGAGAACACTGGCCGACACACCGGGTCCGATGTGTTTGATGGTCGCGTCTGCGGAATTGGGGTCAGCAAAAATATTGACGTCAACGGCATCGTGGCAGCCGTGATAGCCACCGTCCATTTTGATGAAGATATCCCTGCCCGTAAACGCCCGGGCGGCCCGGATGGCAAACAATGTGGCCTCGGTACCCGAGTTGCAATAGCGGACCTGGTCCATAGACCTGATGCGGTCGCATAAATACTCGGCATGTTGGAACTGGATTTCGCTGGCCGCACCGAACACCGTACCGTTTTTAAGCTGAGCGCTGGCGGCGACGATAATTTCCGGATGCGCATGGCCGTGAATCAGAGAGGTATAGTTGTTGAGCAAATCGAGGTATTTGTTGCCGTCGACATCGAAGAGACAGCAGCCGTTGCCGGACATCATGTAGGCCGGATATGGCAAAAAATAGGTTGCCGCACGGGTGTCGCCGCCGGGCAGGCGCTCTTTTGCCCTAGCGTCGTACTGTTTGGATCGAATGGTCCGTTGAACGAAACGACTCATGATTTCAACAGCTACCGGGTGTTGTACGTTGCCAACCATGTCTGCAGACCTCCTTGCACCATCAGGCACCTATCTACCGCTGCCGGTGACGAATGTCACAGCGAAATTAATTTAAAGTATCAGATTAGATATTATCTTGTAAGAACCTATAAGCTTATTGGATATCCTATAAAACATATACTATTTCCGAAATATAATCTCAATGGGCGAAACCAATGAATATTCTATTTTCAAATTTGTTCGATCCAGGTCCGGAATCGCTAGATCGCGAATTGAATACACTTCTCCGGTTCTTCGAGTGGATGGTCCCAATAGATTTGCAACTGACGGTTGTCCAGGTCAAAAAGTCCCGAACATAGGGTCGCATTGTCATATCGAGTGCAGAATGCCGAATTCATTAAAACCAAGTGCATTTCCGGGAAGGAAGCCTGGGTAGCAAAGGGCGCTGAAAGTGGGTTTTTTGTCGATGCTGGCATGCACCACGAACATGTTGCCATATCCTGCCGGCGAACCGTCCTCATTGTGTCCGATCAGGGCTGTCTCAGGGGTTAAGACCAGGCAGTCGGTACAGCCCTGGACGCCGGCATCGGCTGGATTGATCGATTGCTGCTTGGCTGCGATCAGACCTGCAAACTCTCCTCTCAAGTTGACCGCAAATAGATCTTCAAAGGGACGTCCGGATACATCTGCCATCCCCTCGAGTTCGGCAATGTATTGGGGAAAATGGGTTTGGTGAATTTGGAGATAGGATTGGAAAAAGCGTTGTCCGGCCGAGCGCTTCAGGAACGGCAGAAGTTGTTCTTGCAGAAAGATATAATTATCAAAAAAGCGATGAATCGCACCGGCAAAGTGATGACCGATGTTGCGGCCGATCTCCCGATGACTACCACTAACCTTTAATTGTTCAATGGTGTTCATAGGGACCTCTTATGATACTTCATCATTCAACGAGAGCTTCGAATGAGACTTTGCGAGGCCGGTCAGCGAACCCGAGCATATCGATTATTTAAAGCTTCTATTTTGATCAGACTGGACGCTTGCGGCCAAGGGCAGTGCCCTTCATATCTTCCATCATTCAACTTCGGGTCTCGGCAATACGTTGGCTTTTTCGGCAATTTCCGGCACCTTGTGCTCCCATTCGATGGCCATCAGATGAACGCCGGCGACACCTTCCATTTCCTTGAATTCTTCGATCTGTTCGCAGGCAATCTTGATGCCTTCGTCGGCGACCTTTCCTTTACCGGCACCCTGCAGCCTTTTAATAATGTCATCGGGCACATCCATTCCCGGTACTTTGGCCTTCATGTACCTGGCCATACCAACGCTTTTCATGGGGGTGACCCCTGCCAGGATGTAAGCTTTTTCCGTCAACCCCATGTCATTGGCTTGTTGGACCCATTTGCGGAATTTGTCCATGTTGTAGATGCACTGAGTCTGAATAAAATCCACGCCGGCAGTTACTTTTTTTGCCAAACGGTGCACCCGCCAGTTAAAGGGCTCGGCAAATGGATTGGCGGCGGCGCCGATAAACATCCGGGGGGGGTCAGTAATGTCCGCGCCGCCAATAAATTTGCCCTCATCCCGCATGCCTTTGACCATGCTGATCAGCTGCATGGAGTCGATGTCAAAAACACCTTTTGCCGTGGGATGATCACCAAATTGCTGATGATCGCCGGAAAGACACAGCATATTGCGAATACCATGGGCATAAGCACCCAGGATATCGGCTTGCATGGCCAGTCGGTTACGATCCCGGCACACCATCTGAAAATTAGGCTCCAGACCTTCCTGTATCAGGATCAGGCAGGCAGCCCAACTTGACATGCGCACCACGGAAGTCTGATTATCCGTGATGTTGACGGCATCCACACTTCCTTTCAAATGGGAGGCTTTCTCCTTCACCTCATCGGCATTGGTTCCCCGCGGCGGCCCTAATTCACCGGTAAATGCAAAGTGGCCTGCCTTTAACACCTTCTCCAGATTACTGCCTGATTTCATTTCAATTTCCTTTATAGATTAATTGCCGTCCTTTTCGATTAAATTCTATGAATTGATTAAAGTTCAGAAGATTGACACAACGAATCGATTCCATCATTCGTCACTCGTCATTTTTTTCCGGCTCTTGCGGTTTTTTATATCCGGGTTGAACCAGGGTTCGCGGCACCTGGTTGTGCCAGTCCACGGCCGGGGTGATCTCCAAAATGCAGTCCAACCGCCCCTGTCTCTCAAGTCTTTCATAGATGCGGTACCAGGCGCAGTCCTGTTCCGTGTTGATTTCACAGCTGCCCAGATTGGTTCCGCCGCAGGGTCCGTTGTAGAGGCCTTTGGCGCACATGGTGACCGGACAGATTCCCCCGGTGAGTCCGAGCACGCAACTACTGCACGAGCGGCACCTTTCTTCATAGACACCCACGGCCTGGTTTGCCGCCAGACCCGACGTGTCCACCGCGGGAAAAACGGGGATGTCCGGAAATCTCTCCGCCAGAAACTGAATGCCGACGCCGCAGGCCATAGACAGGATGGCATCATAGTCTTTGACCACATCATCCAGCTCCGCGAGATATTCGCGATCACATTGTCTTTCTACCGTCTTGGCACCCAATTCGATCGGGTTGTCCTCCAGCTTGCGAGCCATGTCCAACTCTGCGTTGAGGACGTCGACTTCCTTTTCTCCGCCGGCAAGGCATACCGCCACACAGGTCCCGCAGCCCACATTGAGAACTTTCTTGTAGTCCTTGAGTAAATCTTTTATTTCTTCAAAAGGCTTTCTTTTTGCAACGATCATATTTTCTCCTAATTAATTACATGGCCGATTCGGGATGGAAGACCAGAACATCCTGGAGGTCTTCTCCCAGATACACCCTTTCGTTCGGGCCCAGAATCCCTAACGAGAGGCAGATGAGCGTCCACATGTGCACGACGGGATAATTACCGCCGTAATGCTCACTGAGCTCATGAATCTGGGCATGACAGTTGTGGCAGCCGGCGATACAGTAATCCGCACCGGTTTGCTTGATCTGCTCATCCTTCAGCCGACCGAATTTCAGCCGTTCTTCCTTAAAGCCGGACTGCAGAAAACCGCCACCGCCGCCGCAACAGTAATTATTGGATCTGTTGGGAACCATATCAATAAAATTTTCTTCACCGACCACCGATTTGACCACATAGCGCAAGTCTTCGGCAATGGGATCACCAAACGTCTTGCGTACGATCTGACAGGGGTCCTGAACGGTAAATTTAATCTTGAGGTCCTTGTTCCAGTCGGAATTGACCTTGAGTCTTCCCTCCCGGATCCATTTGGCATAGTATTCATAAATGTTTTTGACGACAAAGTTGTGTTCGATGTTGAATTTTTTCAGTCCTGCCAGGACTGAGAAGGTCACGTGCCCTCATTCGGTGTTGAGATAGATCTTACAGCCCAGATCATCGGCCTGTTTGGCCGTGATGCGGGTAATGTGCTCCCAGGCTTCGTTGTCGGACAGAAACATGCAGTAGTTTTCTCCGCCCCATCCCTTGGAGCCATAGGTCCAGTCAACCCCGGCAACATGCAGAATTTTCCACAGCGGCACCATTTCATCGGGTTCGGTCACCGGTTCCCGGGAGTTCTGATTAATAAAAAATTCAGCGCCCTGCTTGTCAATGGGAGCCTGCATGTCTTTAAATTCGGGTTGTGCTTCCTGGTATTCTTCAAGGACATCCTCAACCACAAACTGAAAATCCTCCGGGCTGGCCCCCATGGCGCTGCAGCTGTCGTTTTTCAATGCCATGTCGCAGGAACCCAGGATCCCCTTAGGTCGCTCCTCCCTGGGCCTCTTGCCCCTGATATTATAAATCAGCTGAGGAATGTCAATTTTCATGGGACAGACATAGATGCAGCGCTGGCACATGGTACACATCCAGGGCCAGTCTGATTTTAAGATCTCTTCATCCAACCCGAGGGCCGCCATGCGCAGGAATTTTCTGGGATCCATATCGTCCAGACCCGAAGCCGGGCATCCGGAGGAACAGGCACCGCACGTCAGGCAGAGATTCAGATTTCCGCCGTCGGGTATAAAATTTTTAACTTCGTCGATCAACATGCTTTTTTTCTTACCACCGAGAGCAATGACATCATCTGACATGATCGCCTCCCTTTCTTCTTGTTTGTTTGCGTTGATATTTTTTATCTAAGGGGCTGGGCCCCAATGACTGGATATGTTCTGTCATCTCTTTGGCATAGGCTGCAAAGGTCGGCCCTTCACCGGACGAAAGATTGTACATTCGAACCCGGTCGGCTTCTATACCGATTTCTTCGAGCAAAGCACGAACATACTCAACGCGCTCCCGGGCCCGGAAGTTACCTTCATTGTAGTGGCACGTCCCTTCCAGACAACCGACGACATACACCCCATCGGCTCCCATTTGCATGGACCGCAGCAGGTGAATTGCATCCACCTTTCCGGTACACGGCACTCGAATAATCTTAACGTTTGAAGGGTATTGAAGTCGCATCGAACCTGCCAGGTCCGCGGCTGAATACCCTCAATAATCACAGCAAAATGCGATGATGTTGGGTTCAAACTCGTCGCTCATAGTTTTCCTCTCGCTAAATAAATAAAGTATTGGTTGATTAAGTTGATTGGGTTGACTGGTTGATTGAGTTAAAGGATATCAGTCCGCCCACCGTAATGAATCGTTCAACTTAGTCAATGCAGCCAATCAGTCACCACCAATAGCTCGCTTTACACGCAGTGCCATCATTCCCATTTCCGCAATCCGATTTCCACCTCCCGCATTCCATTAGCTTCCTGTAAGCAAGGCCTCAATTTTACACATTATTTGTTCATCTTCGTAAAAGCTCAGCCCAATGGCTTCCCGGGGACAGACGCCGGCGCAGATACCGCATCCGTGGCAAATAGCTTCATCAATTTCAATGACACCTTCATCCGTATTGAAAATCGGGACCTCAAAGGGACATGACCTTACACAGGTCAGACATTTGACACAATGGTCCGTATCGACCTTGGCCGTGATGGCCGAAAGCTTGATTTCCGATCTGGCCAAAAATGTTGTGGCCCTCGATGCAGCTGCCTGAGCCTGGGCAATGGATTCCGAGATCAGCTTGGGCCCGTGGGCGGTGCCGCATAAAAAGATACCGTCCCCCGGCATGTCAACCGGGCGAAGCTTGACATGGGCTTCAATGAAAAAACCCTCCGGATTTCGGTTCAGCTTCATGATACGGCTCAATTCTTCCGTATCTTCGGCCACCACCCCTGCGCTCAGTGCTAACAGATCGGCACTAATAGCCAGTTTCCGTTGCAGAATGTGATCCTTGACAAAAACCGTCAGTCCGTCATCAGTTGTTGTTACTTCCGGCGGCGCCTCCTGGGCGAAGCGAATGAAAATAATTCCTTTCTCCCGGGCCTCCTTGTAGTAATCTTCCAACAGCCCGTAGGTGCGCATATCGCGGTACAGAATATAGATGGCAGTATCCGGGTTGAGTTTTTTTAAGGCCAGCGCATTTTTAACCGCCGACTGGCAGCAGAGACGCGAACAGTTCACGTTTTGCTCGTTGCGGGACCCGACGCACTGGATCATGACCACGCTGTCAAGATCCGCCGCACCTTTTTCTTCAAGCCGATCGCTTAATTCCACCTGGGTGACCACCCGCTCGCTTTCCGGGTAGAGGTATTCTAAGGGCTGATACTCCTTGGCACCGGTTGCAACGAGGATGACCCCGTGGTTAATGGTATGTTCCACGGCATCGGCGCCGATAGCCAGATGTGTGGTAAAATTGCCCTTGTAACCGCTGAAAGCGGTAATGGTCGCATCGGTTAGGATTTCGATCTTTGCATGGGCATTCACCTTATCTGTCAGTTCCTGCAGGTAGGCGCGGATATCTCCGCCTTCGATGGTGTGGTGCAGCCTGGTAGCCATCCCGCCGAGTTGTTTTTCCTTTTCTACCAGGACGACCTCAAACCCCTGGTTGCCCAGGCCTAAAGCGGCGTTCATCCCCGCAATCCCGCCGCCGATGATCAGCGCCCGCCGATTAATTTTGATAACCTTCTCTTTCAGCGGTGCCAACTCGGCAGCCCGGGCCACCGACATCCGCACCAGATCCTTGGCTTTAGCCGTGGCCTGCTCTTTGCTTTGGGAGTGCACCCAGGAATCCTGATTGCGTATATTGGCCATTTCAAACAGGTATTTATTCAGACCGCAGGCCTCAAGGGTTTCCATGAACATCGGCTCATGGGTCTTGGGACTGCAGGAGGCCACCACCACCCGGTTTAGCTGATGTTCCTGGATTACCTCTTTAATTCTTTCCTGGGTATCCTGACTGCAGGTAAACAGATTTTCATCCGCCAGGGCCACGTGTGGCAAGGTTTGGGCATATTCCCGCACCGCCGGCACATCTACCACACCGCCGATATTGATACCGCAGTTGCAGACAAAGACGCCGATACGGGGGTCTTGTTCTGAAACGTCGATTTCGTCAGGGACATGAACCGATTCCGTTTCGGTTCCGCGGGCTTCAACCAAATTGGCGCCCGCAGCACAGGCGGCCGCGCTAGCTTCGGTAACCGAACCGGGAATGTCTTTGGGTCCCTGGAATAAACCACAGGTATAAATTCCGGGACGCGAGGTTGCCACCGGGGCAAAGGGCTCGGTTTGGGCAAAATTGTAACGATTGAGTTCGATGTCCAACCGTCGGGCCAGCTCGACCGAACTCTGGGGAATCCCCAGGCCAACGGAAAGCACCACCATACTGAACGTTTCTTCGGCCCGCGTGCCGTCTTCATCGACATACTGGACTTGCAAATCACCGGTCTCAGGAATCTCTGAAATCGTGTGGATACGGGCCTTGGAAAAACGAACGCCCTCCTGGTCCTTGGCACGCAAATAGTATTTCTCGTAATCTTTGCCGAAGGTCCGGATGTCCATGTTAAAAATAACACAATCCAGATCACCGTGAGCATGTTCCTTGGCAATCATGGCCTCTTTAATCGCGTACATGCAGCAAACCGATGAGCAATAACCGTTACCGCAGCGGTTGGTATCCCTGGACCCGACACATTGCAGCCAGGCGATCCGTTTGGGCTCTTCACGGTCCAGCGGTCGCATGAGGTGACCGAAATAGGGTCCCGAGGCACTCAGGATTCTTTCAAATTCCTCACTGGTCACCACATTGGTGTACTTTGAATAGCCAAGGAAATCCAGTCCCGCAGGATCATAGCCCTCGCTGCCCGACGATAGAATCACCGATCCCACCCGGATATCGGTCTCGTGCTTGGCATCGTCATAATTGACGGCTTTGGCCAGACACATATTTTCACACAGACCGCAGCCGATACAGACATCCGGATCGATCGAAAAGGCCAGCGGTACGGCCTGGGCATATTCGATGCTGGTCGCCCGTCTGTCATCCAGTCCCAGGTTATAGGTATTGACCGCTGTTACGGGGCAATGCCGGGCACAATCACCACATCCCGTGCATTTTATTGGATCAATATAGCGTGGATGATTCGTCAAGGTCACCGTGAAATCACCGGGATCTCCCTCAACGGCTTTCACCTCGCTGTTGGTAATTATTTCGATGTTCAAGTGCCGGCCGACCTCGACCAGTTTCGGTGAGATCACTCACATGGCACAATCGTTGGTGGGAAAGGTTTTGTCCAGTCTCGACATCATGCCGCCGATACTTGGCGACTTTTCCACCAGATAAACTTTATATTCCGAATTGGCCAGATCCAGGGCCGCTTGCATGCCGGCAATTCCCGCACCCACAACCATTACGGAACCGCTCGTATTCAATTTTTCTGCTCCCATGTTCGCTCCTTCAGCAGTCATTCAGATAACCGGTCTCACATGGATTTCCCTCGATATCCCAGTGATTGGAATTATCCCATAAACTATAATACCGAAAAAACAGGCCTGTGATCTTCCATCTTGTTGAACGCAACCCTGTTTGTTTTTTCCAAATCCGCAAGCAGGTAAGAAACTTCCTTAAGTTCCAACCCCGTCTGCGTGCTGATTTTTCTGACGGATTCGTTTCCCCCTTTTATGGAAAGGTAAATCAGGTTCTTGTGATATTCTCTTTCAAGCACGCCGTCCATGATGGATTCATAGCTGGCTGTATCCCATTTGCGACCGTAGACGTCGCCCTGGGCGGTTGTTTTTAGTTCTTTGCTCACCAGCCAGCGCAGGGCCTCGCCACTGACCGTCATCAGGGCCGCCTCCAGTTCCAGTTTGCGGGCGTCGGCCTCAAGCTTGCCCATATCCTTGATGGATCCGGTCACCTCAGTGGCAATTTGAGCAAACCGTTGGGCTTCGGCCGAGGAAACCCAGGCCAGGTGGAGCCGTTCTTTTCCGATCCCGGTAAGATCCAGCAGTTTACCGCTCAACCTGATTTTTTTCTCCGCATGAGCATTACCTTCCAGGTAATGGCAGTCGCCGATATGTCAACCGGCCACCAGTACGCCGTCGGCGCCCTCTTTGAAAGCGCCGATAATGAACATCGGATCCACCCGCCCGGAACACATGACCCGAACGGTTCTCAGGTTGGCCGGGTATTGCAGACGGGAAACGCCGGCCAGATCCGCACCTGCATAAGCACACCAATTACACAGAAAAGCGACAATCTTTGGTTCAAATTCAGTCATATTCTCACCTGTGGTAGATTAAGAATTATTTTACCGCATTTTAGATTAAAAAATTGCAGCGGGTTAGTTTCATTAACGCTAAGTGATTGTAAATTTTCGAATGCTGGAAGAAGATTTAAAAATTCTTTCCTTATAAAACGGACGAAGCGAAGCGACATCCACAAATCTTCAATTTACAATCTTCAATTTACAATTCTCGTTCCTCCGGGCTAGCCGACCGAACACACAACGGCCATAATCTGGTCATCTTTAAAATGGAGCATGTCGATGGCCTTCTGGGGGCAGCTAGAGGCGCACAGGCCACACCCCTTGCAAGAAGCCGGGATGTTTTTGGCACGGAATCCCTTGCCTTCGACTTCTTCGAGTTCAAGCGCTCCAAAGGGACAGACTTCCACGCAAAGACCGCAACCGATGCAGCCTTCGGCATCCACTTTGGAAACCAGAGGTGACACCGCAATGGATGTCTTTGCCAGAACAGTGGCGGCACGACCCGCAGCGGCCATTGCCTGGGCGATGGTTTCATCAATCGGTTTGGGGTAATGTGCCAATCCGCAGACAAACAGGCCGTCGGATGCAAAATCCACCGGCCGGAGCTTGGCGTGGGCTTCCATGAAAAAATTATCCGAATTGACCGGCAGCTTATAAAATGCCGCCAAACGGCTGTTTTCAGCCGGGACAATGGCGGTGGCCAGGTTTATTAAATCCGCTTTAATCGATACCTTGCTCTGCAAAATAGGATCAAACAGCCTGACTTCCAACCCGTCGGCGCCTTCGGAAACCGTTGGTTTATCTTCCAGGCTGTAACGAATGAAAATGACGCCCTTGGCCCGCGCCTCCTTGTATAACACTTCGCGCTCTCCGAACGTCCGGATATCGCGGTATAAAATGTAAACATTGGTGTCGGGGTACTGATCTTTAATGGCAATAGCCTGGGCGACGGATGTTGTGCAGCAGATCCTGGAACAATACGGCCGGTTTTCATCCCGCGAACCCACGCACTGAATAAATACGACGCTATCGGCATCCCGCAGTTTTTCAGGGTGCTGTTCGATATCGTGCCAGCGCATCACATTTGGATGTTGGCCGCACAGGTATTCATCCGTATCCGATGCCTGCGCGCCGGTGGCAATCACGGTAGCGCCATGGCGGACAATCCGGGTTAAGTTGCCGGAAGTGACCTGGGTTTCAAAATTGCCCACGAATCCTCCGGCATTGCTTATCTCCGCTTCAAGCATCACCTCGATATCCGGATGTTTTTCAACCCGCTCTTTCAGATCCTTCAGAAATGTCGAAACATCTTTACCGCGCCAGGTGGCTGCAATATCCAAGGCCGCGCCGCCCAGTTCCGTCGACCGTTCGGCAATGACCACCGGAAAACCTTGGTCTGCCAGGCTAAGGGCGGCGGTCAAACCGGCAACCCCGCCGCCGACAACCAGAGCACTCTTGTTGATTTCAACCGCAAGATCCGGGATCGGCTCCAACAATGCCGTCCGGGAGACAGCCATGCGCACAAGATCTTTGGCTTTTTCCGTTGCAGCAGCCTTGTCTTCGGAATGTACCCAGGTACACTGGTTGCGGATGTTAGCCATATCAAAAAGATAGGCATTGACACCGGCATTGCGGATGGTTTCCTGAAACAACGGCTCGTGGGTTCTGGGTGTACAGGCCGCCACCACGATTCGGTTGAGCTTTTGCTCCCGTATGATTTCCACCATTTTCTCCTGGGTATCCTGACTGCAGGAGAAAAGGTTTTCCTCGGCATATACCACATGGGGCAATCCTTTCGCATATTCGGTAACCGCGGGCACATCGGCAATACCGCCGATGTTGATACCGCAGTTGCAAACAAACACCCCGATCCGCGGTGGTTCGTCGGACAGGTCAATTTCCGGTGGGAATGTCTTTTCCTTGACCAGGCTCCCTCTGGCAGAAGACAAGTTAATGCCGGCACGACAGGCCGCCGCACTGGCTTCCATCACCGACTGTGGAATGTCTTTGCACCCCTGGATAACGCCGGCAACGTAAATGCCGGGTTTTGAAGTGGCCACCGGATCGACGTCATCGGTTTCGACAAACTGATACTTATTGAGCTCAACGTCGAGCCTTTTGGCCACTTCCACTGCTGAATCCGAAGGTTCCATGCCAACCGAGAGCACCACCATATCAAAATTTTCAAGGATTCTCTCCCCCGCGTCGGTGGCGTATTCCAGGGTTAATTTGCCGTCATCATCCGTCTGACTGATGGTATGGACTTTGGAACGAATAAACCGAATGCCATCGGCTTTGGCCCGATCGTAATATTTCTCAAAATCTTTACCGTGGGTGCGCATATCCATAAAAAATATGCTGCCTTCAAACTCAGCACCCAGATGTTCTTTGGCAATTACCGCCTCCTTTATGGCGTACATGCAGCAGACCGAGGAACAGTATTCATTGTCGCATTTGTTCAGATCCCGCGACCCGACACACTGCAGCCAGGCAATTTTTGCAGGCGCCCTCCCGTCTGAGGGACGTCTGACGTGACCCGCCGTGGGCCCGCCGGCAGAAAGGATCCTTTCAAATTCCATACTGGTAACGACATCTGGCAGTTTGGCATGCTGGTAATTGTCCAAGGGCTGAGGGTCAAACGTTTTAAAACCGGCCGTTACGATAACGGAACCCACGTTGAGCGTTCGTTGTGTTGTCGTGTCATCAAAGTTGATGGCGTCGGTGGGACAAATCTTTTTGCAGGCGCCGCATTTGCCCTTTTTGAGAAAAATACACCTATCCGGATCGATGGCATATTTGAGGGGTACCGCCTGGGCATAGGGGACATATGCGGCCTTGCGCTTGATGATCCCTTCGTTGAATTCATCGGTTGTTTTGGCCGGACATTTCTCAGCGCAGGCACCGCAGGCAATACATTTGTCCATGTCCACGTAGCGGGGGAATTGGTCTATGGTAACCGTAAAGTTACCTTCAGTGCCGTCAATAGCGGATAATTTTGAAAGGGTTAGCAATTCGATATTCAAGTGCCGGCCGACCTCGACCAGTTTGGGTGAAATAATTCACATGGAACAATCATTGGTGGGGAAGGTCTTGTCCAGCTTGGCCATGGCGCCGCCGATTGCCGGGGATTCCTCAACGAGATATACGTAATAGCCGGAATCAGCCAAATCGAGGGCTGCCTGCATCCCGCTGATACCGCCGCCGATTACCATCACAGATCCTACCGTGTTGTCTTTGTTCATGATCTTCATCCTGTCAGTTCAATATTAAGTTAAACTTATTTTTGATCAAATGATATTTAACTATATGATATTGTGCATAATATATTTTTATCAAAAAATTAAGAGATTGATACTTCGATACCATCTCGTTTACAATTGGCATCACCCCATCGGATTCCATCTTTAAGAATCGGGCAGAATATCACTCTGTGGGATTATGTCAAGGATAATCGAACAATTGAAATAAAAAATTTCCGGCCATCATTAAAATTTCAATCCTTTGATATCTTTATTAATTTCATCGGCAATTCCTACAAAATTAGTCGTGAAAAAAAACTGTTGAAATCATGACGCTAAACGTCTATAAGAGTCGATCTAGTATTGTACAGATCATTCATTCTAAAGTGGAGGTGGCGCATGCAGTTAAAACGCAAATTCGAGTCTGGAGAATTTGCCATCCTTGCAGAAATGGAACCGCCCAAAGGGGTGGACACATCCCGGATGGTGGCAAATGCCCGCAGGATCAAGGACGATGTCGATGCATTTTTAGTGCCTGAAATGAGCAATGCCGTGATGCGCATGAGCTCACTGGGAGCTGCCATGATCCTGCAAAAGCAAGGAATGGAAGCAGTGATCCAGATCTGCTGTCGCGATCGCAACCGCCTTGCTCTGCAGGCTGACCTTCTGGCGGCGTTTGGTTGCGGCATTCCCAACGTGATGGCGGTCACCGGCGAAGATCCCAGCTACGGCGACCACCATCAAGCCCGAGCGGTCAATGATATCGACATTTTTGAATTGCTCCAAACCATCAGGGAATTGCAAAACGGCAAGGATATGGCCGGGATCGAGCTTGATGGTTCGCCCATATTCACCGTCGGTTCAACGGCCAATGCCGGCGCCAGGGGAAAATCTCCCGAGTTGGAGCTGGATGAAATGAATAAAAAAATTGCCGCCGGTACCCAGTTTTTCATTACCCCGCCGCTATTTGACATTGGGGCCATCGAACCATTTCTCAAACGGGTGGACCGCACGAAGACCATCATCATCCCGACGGTGCTGCTCTTAAAATCGCTGGGAATGGCCCGTTACATTGCACGCAATATGAAAGATGTGGATATCCCCGATGAGATGATCGAGCGCATCCGCAAAGCCCCGGACAAGGTTCGCGAATGCATTCGAATTGCGGCGGAACTGGTGACAAGCCTAAAACGGGAAGGATTCAACGGTGTTCTGCTCGCCACGCTTGGCTGGGAAGACAAGCTTCCTGAAATTCTGAATTTAACTTAGAGGACAATCAATATGGAAACTGCACGTAAAATCGGTTCGGTTATGGTACTTGGCGGAGGAATTGCAGGCATGCAGTCGGCCCTGGATCTCGCCAGCTCGGGCTACTACGTCTATTTGGTGGAAAAATCATCCGCCATCGGAGGACTGATGTCCCAGTTGGACAAGACCTTTCCCACCAATGATTGTGCCATGTGAATTATCTCACCCAAACTGGTCGAGGTCGGCCGGCATCTGAACATAGAATTATTAACCAACAGTGAACTTTTGGATCTTGAAGGACAACAGGGACGCTTTACCGCCCGGGTAAAAAAAGAGGCCCGCTTTGTGGATCTTGCCAAGTGCACGAGCTGCAACGAATGCGCCAATGTCTGCCCGGTGGAGCTTCCCAACGAATATGACGAGGGGCTGGGTACCAAGCGAGCAGCCTTTAAAAAATACGCTCAGGCCATTCCGGGGGCCTATGCCATCCAGAAAACGGATACGGCGCCCTGCCGCCTGGCCTGCCCGGCCGGCTTAAATGTGCAGGGATACGTGCAGATGGTCAAGCAGGGCAAATACAAGGAAGCCCTGTCGCTTATCATGAACGATCTGCCGCTGCCAGGCATACTGGGAAGAATATGCCCCCATGGTTGTGAAGACGCCTGCCGACGGTGTGACGTCGAAGAGCCGGTCGCCATCCGGGACTTAAAGCGTCTGGCGGCCGACAAATTTGATTGCCGCGAGATCGAGATCGATTGTCCGCCCCCACGAGAGGAGAAGGTGGCGATTATCGGCTCCGGCCCTGCCGGTCTTTCCTGCGCTTATCAGTTGGCCAAAAAAGGCATCCTGTCTACGATTTATGAAGCCCTGCCTCAACCAGGCGGAATGCTCAGGGTCGGAATCCCCGCCCATCGACTGCCACGGGAAATCATCGATCAGGAAGTCGAAGTCATCACCAATTTGGGTGTTGAAATTAAAACAAATACTGCGCTGGGCCCGGATTTGACCATTGATGATCTGTTAGGTAACGGCTATAAAGCCGTCTACTTGGCCCTGGGTGCGCACAAAGGCATCGAACTGGGCATTCCCGGCGAAAAAACCAATGGCGTTCGCCAGGGGGTTGAATTTTTGCGGGAAGTCAATCTAACCGGCAAGACAGACGTCGGCCGGAAAGTGGCCATCATCGGCGGCGGTAATGTGGCCATCGATGTGGCACGCTCTGCCGTTCGTCTGGGAGCAGAGGAAGTCAGCATAATTTACCGCCGCACCCGCAATGAAATGCCGGCCTGGGAGGAAGAAATTCAGGCCGCCGAGCAAGAGGGCACCAACATCACGTATCTTTCGGCACCCCAGGAAGTGTTGACCCGGGACGGCAAGGTAGTTGGTCTGCGGTGTATCCGCATGGAATTGACGGAACCCGACTCATCCGGACGTAAACGGCCCATACCGATTCCGGGCAGTGAGTATGATATCGAAATCGATCAGCTGATTCCGGCCATCGGTCAGCGACCGGATCTCTCGGCCATTGAAGATGTGACCGACCTGACGTTTTCCCGCTGGGGGACCACGGAGGTCGATTCCATTACCTATGCCACCGAACGTGAAGGCGTGTTTGCGGGCGGAGACTTGCAAACCGGCCCGTGGGTTGCCATCGGCGCGGTTGGTGCCGGTAAGGAGGCTGCCGAATCTATCCTGCGCTATATTGAAGGACGAGACATGGCGGCGGGACGTGAACCCACCGTCAATGAAGATCCCTGTTATCGGCCGATTCCCGATAACGAACCCAAAATGCCTCGGGCCCCTATGCCGGAACTGCCGCTTGAGAAGCGACGGGGTAACTTCAACGAAGTTGAACTGGGCTACGAGGAAGCAGCCGGTCAGGCGGAAGCCGGGCGCTGCTTGAACTGTGGGTACTGCTGTGAGTGCTACCAGTGTGTAGAGGCCTGTCTGGCCGATGCCATCGACCACAGCCAGCAGGATGAGATCCTGGAGCTTGAGGTTGGTTCCGTGGTGATTTGCCCCGGCAGTGAGCCCTACGATCCTGCTGACCCTTCAAGCCTTGAGAATGTATATCATTACAAAAGCCTCCCCAACGTGGTCACCAGTCTTGAATTTGAACGGATCCTCAGTGCCTCGGGACCCACCATGGGCCACTTGAAGAAACCGTCGGACGGCAAGGAGCCCAAGAAGATCGCCTGGCTGCAATGTGTCGGCTCCAGAGACACCAACCAGTGCGGTAACGGCTATTGTTCCTCGGTGTGCTGCATGTATGCCATCAAAGACGCCATGATCGCCAAGGAGCATGCCGGTGGGGATCTGGATTGTGTCGTTTTTAATATGGATATCCGAACCTTCGGCAAGGACTATGAAAAATATTACAACCGCGCCAAGGACGCCGGCATTCGATTCATCAAATCGCGGATCCATTCCCTGGACGAAGTCTACGAAACCGGCGAGCTCAGTCTCCGGTACATGGATGATGCCGGTCTGTTGCAGGTTGAAAACTTCGACATGGTGGTCCTTTCGGTGGGTCTCCAGGTTCCGGCATCGATTGCCGATCTGGCAGGACGTCTGAACGTGGATCTAAATGAGCATAATTTCGCAACGACCCATCCTTTTGCACCCATCGAAACGTCGCGACCCGGCGTTTATGCCTGCGGGGTATTTCAGGGTCCCAAGGATATTCCCAGCTCGGTGATGGAGGCCAGTGCCGCTGCAGGCCTGGCCGGAATTTCACTGGCGGAAGTCCGCAACACGCTCACCAAAAGCGTGGAACTCCCGGCGGAAATGGATGTGGCCGATCAGGAGCCGAGGATCGGGGTGTTTGTCTGTCACTGCGGGATCAACATTGCCGGAGTGGTAGATGTCGAAGATGTGGAAGCCTATGCCAAAACCCTTCCCCATGTGGTTTATGCCGGCCGTAATCTTTTCAGTTGTTCCCAGGATTCCCAGGAACTGATGAAAGAACTCATCGAGGAACATGGAATCAACCGGATGGTCATCGCCGCCTGTACCCCAAAAACCCATGAACCCATTTTCCAGGACACCCTTGAAAAATGCGGTCTCAACAAGTATCTCATTGAGATGGCAAATATCCGCAATCAGGATTCATGGGTCCATTCCGGGACCCCCGAGGAGGCCACCGATAAGGCCCGTGAATTGTTGCGGATGGCGGTTGCTCGCGCTGCCACCCTCTACCCGTTGCATGAAAAGAAGATTTCCGTGATACAAAGCGCCCTGGTCATCGGTGGTGGGATCGCGGGAATGAATGCGGCGTTGGGGCTGGCCGATCAAGGCTATGACGTTGTCTTGTTGGAAAAAGAAGAGCAATTGGGCGGCCTGGCTACTCAATTGACGGCCATCATCGAAGGTCCCAAAATTGGCGACTACCTGCAAAGCCTGATTCAAAAGGTTACCAGTCATGCCAACATTCAGGTGTTGCCCCAGTCTCTCGTGGTTGGTTTTTCAGGCTTCAAAGGCAATTTCACCACCGAAGTTCTGGTCGGCCCCGGCATGTATGCGCGCAAAATCGAACACGGCGTTGTCATCCTTGCTACCGGTGCGAATGAATACCAGCCCAAAGAATATCTTTACGGCGAAAATGAGCGGGTCATGACCCAGATCGAACTGTCACGTCGATTGAATGAAAAAGGCGCTGCTGATCTGAACCAGGTGGTCATGATCCAGTGTGTTGGATCGCGCAATGAAGAAAATCCCAATTGTTCGAGGATCTGCTGCCAAACCGCCGTCAAGAACGCCCTGCATATCAAGAAAGAGAATCCCGATGCACAGGTCTTTGTTCTCTATCGTGATATCAGGACCTATGGTTTGATGGAAGATTATTACAAAGAAGCCCGGGAACTGGGTGTGCTGTTTTTCCGCTTTACCGCCGAGGAACCGCCCCGGGTGGAATCATCGGAAAACGGCGTGATGGTGACGTTTAAAGACCACATCTTAAATCGCGATCTTACGGTTGAATCCGATCTTGTGTGCCTCAGCGCGGGAATGGCAGCCGCGGATACCGAGGAGCTTTCCGCCATTCTCAAGACGGCCCGCACCGAGGAAGGATATTTCATGGAGGCCCATGTCAAATTGCGACCGGTGGATATGGCCACCGACGGAATCTTTGTATGCGGCACTGCCCACAGTCCTAAATTGATCACCGAATCGATTTCCCAGGCCCAGGCAGCCGCCGCCCGCGCCACCACCTTTCTCTCCCAGAGCCAGCTGACCCTTTCGGCGGTAACGGCCAGGGTGTCTCAGGAGCTCTGTGCCTCCTGTCTGGTGTGTGTCCGATCCTGCCCGTACAATGTGCCGCGCATCAACCCAGACGGCGTCAGTGAAATCGATCCGGCCTTGTGCCACGGCTGTGGCATCTGTGTTTCGGAATGCCCGGCCAAGGCCATTGATCTGCAATGGTACGAAGACGAGCAGATTATGTGCAAGCTGGATGCGCTGCTGGAAGGGGTGCTCTGATGTCGGGTTTGGGATTTTGGATTTGGAAAGGAAAGGCTAAACGAAACAATTCCAGCAATTGTCAATTATTACTTTAGCGAGGAAAATATGAGCGACGACTTCAAACCAATCATTATCGCGTTTTGCTGTAATTTCTGAGGGTATACCGCTGCGGACCTGGCAGGTACGATGCGACTCCAATACCCTTCGAATATTCGAATCATTCGTGTGCCGTGCACCGGCAAAGTTGATGTTATCCACATTTTACACGCGTTTGAAAAAGGGGCGGACGGCGCCTATGTGGTCGGCTGCATGGAAGGAGAATGTCATTTTAACAACGGAAATCTGAGAGCCCGCAAACGGGTGGAGCAGGCCCAGAGCATTCTGGAAACCATCGGCATTGGCGGGCAACGGGCCCGCATGTATAACCTCGCATCCAGCGAGGGTCCGCTGTTCGCCAAATTTGCTTCGGAGATGGTCGAAGATATCCGGCAGATGGGCCCCAACCCCATTAAGTTGGCTAAAAGTAAAGCCGCCTGAAAACTAGGTTTGCCTGTTATCCGGTTTGCCGGTTGTGTAAACCCATCAGCTATACCAACCCACGGGTTAACCAGGTCAACAGGCGCAACTGGAAAACTCTAACTGATAAGAGAGGTCACATCTTATGATTGTTGCCGATAAAAAGCCGATTGAAGAAATCATTGAAGAGATTAAGGACCGAGAAAAGATTCTGATTCTGGGTTGCAACGAGTGTGTCACGGTTTGCGAAGCCGGGGGCAAAAAGGAAGCCGGCGTTCTGGCTTCGGCCTTGAGGATGTATTTCCTCAACCAGGGACGGGAAGTCAAAATTGATGAAGTCACCCTGGAACGGCAGTGCGATCATGAATATTTGGAAGAAATCCGTGATAACATTGATCAGTACGATGCCGTCGTGTCCCTGGCCTGCGGTGTCGGCGTCCAGTTCATGGCCGAAAAATACCGGACCACGCCGGTTTATCCCGGGGTCAATACCTGTTTTCTGGGGGCCACTGAAGAACGTGGGCTGTGGACCGAACGTTGCCAGGCCTGCGGCAATTGTCTTTTGGCCACCACCGGCGGGATTTGTCCAATCTCCCGTTGCGCCAAACGGCTGCTGAACGGGCCTTGCGGAGGATCTACCACCGGAAAATGCGAAATTAACCAGGAAATTGACTGTGCCTGGCAATTGATTGTCGACCGTCTGAAAGCGCTTGAAAAAATAGATGAATATGAAAAACTTGCGCCGATCAAGGACTGGTCCACAGACAGGGCCGGGGGACCCCGCAAAGTAAAAAGGGAGGATGTGCAGTAATGGAATCGAAAACACCGAGTAAACTTGAGAAAATTCTGGCCGCCGGACACCATGCCGTTACATCCGAATGCGGCCCTCCCCGTGGCAGCGATCCGGCAGCGATTGTTAAAAAAGCCGAACTGATCAAGGATCATGTCGATGCCATTAACATCACCGACAATCAGACATCGGTCACCCGCATGTGCAGTCTGGCCGCCTGCATTCGTCTGAAACTCATGGGGCTTGAACCGGTATTGCAAATGGTCACCCGCGATCGCAATCGCATCGCGCTGCAAAGCGATATTCTGGGTGCTGCGTCTTATGATATCAACAATGTTTTGTGCCTGTCCGGTGACCACCAGAGTTTCGGTGACTGTGCTCAGGGACAAAATGTCCATGATCTGGACTCCATGCAACTGATTCAGGCGATTCGTTTTATGCGCGATGAGGGAAAATTTCTCGGCGGCGATGAGATCAAGCGGCCGCCGCAAATGTTTGTGGGTGCCGCTGCCAACCCGTTTGCCGATCCGTTTGAAATTCGGGTGCCGCGTCTGGCAAAAAAAATAGCGGCCGGCGTGGAGTTTATTCAAACCCAGTGTATTTACAACCTCGACAAATTCGAAGAATGGATGAAACTGGTTCGCGACCGGGGATTGCACGAAAAAACTT
>JASFFJ010000038.1:0-20612 GCA_050124355.1 Desulfobacterales bacterium
GGCCGTCTCCGCCCCTGCCTGGACATCCATGGCATTCGAATCGCTGCAACCACCCGTGCCCCATACCGGGAGTTTGTAGAAATGGGCCAAATCGGCCACAGCCGAACACATGATACTCAGCTCCGGCGCGCCGTAATTAAACGAACCGTGCATCATGTCGGCCGTAGACGGTAGGGCACCGTAAACATAGGGTGCCCCTTTACGCCTGAGCTGATGAATGACCAGCCCGCTCAAGCTTTCGGCATTTCCGATCAGAACGGGACCAATCATGGTGCAGGGCGCACTCACCCCGGCCATCGGCATTGGCACGTAAATGATGGGCAATCCCATGTCTGCGCATAAAAAGATTCGCCCGATGCTTTCAGGCCCATGCAGAAGCGGCGAAATGGGTTCATCAAGACAGACGACATAAGGCTTTGCCAGCAAAGCATCATGTCCGCCGACCATGGCGGCCGCCATGTCCACAATGTCGGTGACGGATTCGATCCTTTCCGGGCAAAAAATCACCGGTTTGGATGTATTTTTGAGGATTGCTTCGGCACAAAACCGATCCTGGAATTCTAGCGCACGTCCATAACAATTCGCACCTGAGAGTACCCAGTTGACGTTGGGCAAATAATCGATCAGCTTCGTCATCATCTCAATTTCGGTGTACCCCATTTTTATTCGCTGCTGAGTGTAAGGATCGATGAAATCCGGATTGTCGCCATGGCAGCCGAAGTAATAATTTCTTTCCGCAAGCACCATGGCAGCCTCCCCCTGCCGGTTGTAAACCGTTACACTTTCCGGGGCGCTCTGGATCGCATCTTCGACCAGATGAGCTGGGATCTGGACGCGGGTATTGTAGTCGGAATCTTTTTGCCCAACCTTCTCCACCACCCGCGCCCCGGCCCCGCTGAGCATCTCCAGACATTCCGGGTCTCCAATCCATACGCCGGTCCTTTCCAATAGTTCAAGGGTGGCTTCGTGAACTTTTTTGCATCGATCCTCGTTGAGAAACCTCAAAAATGGGGCGTTACCTACCGCTTCTGTACTCTGCCAAGCATCCATTTGATCGCTCCTTTCTGGGTTAGGGGCTCCGGACTCTCTCCAGGAACATGTCAGGGAGCTCGCTTCGCTCGCACACTGACCTATGCAATGATGAAAATGTCGAAGGCAATCTGTGATCAACATTCGGCGTTATGAAAAAACCGAGCGACCGGTGATCACCACCGTGCTTCAACGTTGGTTACCATATATCAAAAATCTCGTAGGTCAGGTTGCGCCGCAGGCGTTACCTGACCCTCGTGTGAAACTACATGGAATGACAAATGACGATTGTCGATTGACGAATTGTGGATGTCGCTCTCCGAGGCGTAGGCGCTAAAACATCTACGAGCCGGAGGCTTCGCTCTGCGCTTTTAATAGAAGTAATATAGAAAGAATTCCTTAATTCGTCACTCGTCGCTCGTCATTCGTTATTCGATTGCTCATAGTTTCTTTATTGATCAAACTGGCCGTTTTTTTGGCCAGCGGCTCCCGCTTGTGTGAAACTTCATTTAAAAAGTTGTAGTAGGATCTATCCTTTGCCACTTTACAATTCGTAGGTTGGGTTGAGCCTACTCCAGGCTTCGTTGGATTTCGTTGCACTCAATCCAACCTACATGTCACCGGTATTATTGCCAAATGCGAAACCCAACAACGGCCGATTTCGGAATCAAACCACAAAAGCTGTAGGTCAGGTTGCGCCGCAGGCGTTACCTGACAATCTGCCGGTGCTGCCGCATTAAAGGTTTGTCAGGGAACTCGCTTCGCTCGCACCCTGACCTACTTTAAGGCCATTCAGGTAGCTCCCTCACTTGCCTCTACGTCATAGAAAACACCGGTTTGCCCAACACCTTTTCATTCACCGTGATGCCCAGACCAGGTGTTGTGGGCACGGACAGCATTCCCTCTTTGCGCTTGGGGGCATCATGCGCGACCTGGACATCGACGTAGCTGTTAAAATCTGTGGACGAGAACAGATATCCAGGCCGTGTGCTGCCGGCCAGATGGGCAACCGTCGCGGTGGTGACGTCTCCGCCCCAGCTGTCTTCGATGGTCATGCGAATCCCCAGGGCTTCACACATATCGCGCATCAGCTTTGCCTTGGTCAAACCGCCTAAACGTGAAATTTTTAGATTGACAACATCCATGGCCCCGTTTTTCCATGCTCTTAGAAACGAAACCGGCCCGGTGATGACCTCGTCGAGTACCATGGGTAAATTCGTATGGCTGCGAATAACAAGACATTCCTCGAGGGTTTTGCAGGGTTGTTCGACATAGCAGTTTTCTCCGGATAAGGCCTTGACGACGCGCATGGCTTCCGCCGCCAGCCAGCCCCGATTGGCATCCGCCACCAGCACATCCCCCGGTGAGATAACTTTTAAGACCGACTTAACCCGGGCGATATCTTCGTCCGGGTTGCCGCCAACCTTCAGTTGGAATTTACGGTACCCCTCAGATCTGAAACGGGCAACATCTTCGGTCATTTGTTCGGAAGAATGCTGGGAGATGGCCCTGTAAAGCGGGTAACTTTCTGCTTGCCGTCCGCCGAGAAGGGTAACGACCGGAACGCCAGTGAATTTACCCAATAAATCCCAGCAGGCGATATCCAACGGGGATTTGACATAGGCGTGGCCTTCCAGGGTGCTGTCCATCAGGTGATTGATGGCATGCAGTTGAAGGGGATCCTGTCCGATAAGCACTGGAGCCAATTCTTTGATACCGCTGACAACGCCCAGCGCATAGGCGTCCATGTAATTTGAGCCCAGGGGACAAACTTCTCCATACCCGGCAGAACCGTCATCAGCTGTTACCTTGACGATGGTGCTTGGAAATGATTCCAGGGAACGGCTCCCGGACATAGTATATACCCCTTTTTCAGCATATCTGTAATTAACTTGGTAAGCATCGATAAATTTAATTTTCATGGGTTGTTTTTCCTATTGTATAAACAGATTGTCTGATTTAAGTTATTAAATTAAATGCGCATTCATAATTCTCCATCTACCGTCACCTCAGCAGCGCGCAAAAGCTATCGTAATGGGATTGTTTGTGCCATTTTGGCCGGATGTTCGATGAGCACTGTGGGCATTCTAATCCGTCATATCGAGGCCGCCGATGAATGGCAAGTAATTTTCTACCGGTCTATCACCCTGGCGGTAATGCTCATATGCGTCATGCTGATCGGTCACCGAAGCCGAATTGGCCAGGGATTTGCACAAGCAGGAATGGCGGCGATAGCCGCGGGTCTATTTCAGGCACTAGCCTTCATTGCATTCATATTTTCAATCACCCACGCGACCGTTGCCAATACCCTGTTTCTGCTGACGGCCGCCCCGTTTTTGACGGCTATCCTCGCCCGGATTGTCATCAAAGAGCCGGTGCGACGCAGCACCTGGCTGTCGATGACGGTTGCATTCATGGGCATCACTGTAATGGTGCTTAACGGACTGGTTGTTGATGCCCTGTTCGGCAATCTCATGGGCCTGATGGCAGCGACCGGATATTCTTGTTTTACCGTTATTTTGCGCAGTGAACAAAAAAAAGACATGCTACCCGCTCTTTTCTTTGCAGGAGTATTTTCTGCCATTGCGTCAGCGTTCATGGTGGATGGCTTTTCGCTGTCCCTGCGTGATCTTCTGTTGTGTATTGCCCTGGGAGTTTTTGGACTCGGACTCAGCTTGATCCTTTTTACCTGGGCGTCTCGCCATGTCCCTGCGGCAGAGCTTGTATTGCTGGCGCTGTCCGAGGTTATCTTAGGACCGCTCTGGGTTTGGATCGGCGTGGGTGAAACCCCCAGCACCCTGACCCTGATCGGTGGTCTCATTATGCTCGCAGCTATTGTGGGCAACGCCATTACAGGCCTGCATCGGAAATTTCCAAGCTGAGTTGTTTATGCCATTAAGGGGTGAAGGCCGAAACGCAGATCTTAGTCCTGAATCTGCACCACACTGCTATCGGCATCTACCACCACTTGTTGGCCGGTGCTCAAAAGATTGAAATCCTTTTCGGTCAGCGTCATCATGGGGAGGTTCCGATCAAAGAAAATGCGGCTGACGACCGGACCGGTGGCCAAGATCGGCTCGGTGTGCACATTGATAATGGCCGCCGGTGCTTTATCCACCTGCAGTAACTCCAGAATAATCAGGGAGGTGGTGCTGGAGCCCTTGCCATAGGGAAATGCCAGCACTTTACCGCAAACCGTTT
This sequence comes from Desulfobacterales bacterium, assembly GCA_050124355.1. Classification (GTDB taxonomy): domain Bacteria; phylum Desulfobacterota; class Desulfobacteria; order Desulfobacterales; family JAFDCJ01; genus JAFDCJ01. Next base: position 4,231 of record JASFFJ010000038.1, read on the forward strand.
GCCCAAAGAGTTCATGTCGCGGATCGATAATACGCCCACTGGCCGGATCGACCCCGCCCCAAAAGCTGATTGGTTCCGAAGTGATCAAAACCTCTCCCCGGGCCGAACCCGGGGTAATTTTGCACCCATACAAACTCAACGCCATGACGAACGCCCCCGAAAGATTTTCCCATGCACGGCCGATTCTACGCAGTCCGCCAGACTTCCGTAGCCCACCGGCAGTCCGGTTTGAGAGTAACAATAGTTCACAAACTTAACCGAATTTGAGAATGCGCTCGAAAAGGACCATGTTTTCTTGGGATATTGTAACGGACAGCCGTCGGTTAAAACCATCACACCGGCCTTGGTGAGAGCCTTAAGCAGCCCGCAGTTTTCCAACCAACCATAGATCGCCCGGCTGGTGTATGCCCAAAAGGCTACCGTGTCATGGACATGTCTACCTTCGATCAATTGCGCAAGCTCAATGAATTCTTCAAATGAAAAGTGGGGGCAGCCGACAGCCACCATGTCGACCGAATCCCCCTTGGCCGTCCACAACCTTTCTTCGACCTCCTGGACCATCTTGGGTGTCATCACCAATTTATCTTTGGCTTGTTTTCCTTTAAGGCACATTTGCAAATTTTGTGCTTCCGGAGTGACGCCCACCACATGGAACAATCCCACGGCGCCGGACGAAGCAGCGGCTGCGCTGAGCCCTTTGAGGGCATCGGTTTTCACATCCGTCGGCACCCCCTGCAGCGCAGCGACGCGGTCGCCGGCCAGCTCGCCCAGCAAAAATCCCACCAGGGGATATAGCGAATCCGCTGCCAACGCATCCCGGGAAAACCCTTCGAGGCTGATGACCAACTCCGCCTTGCGGTGCTCATCAAGATGCAAGCCGAAACACGGCACCCGGCCCACAATGCCGGCGCAAATGTCCATCAGATCCCCGTAACGGTTTGTGCGGGCCCCAATGATGGAGTTGGCGAAGGCAATCGCGTTGGACTCTCCCCAGGCAATTTGCTGGCCGAAACGCGGTATCATTCCTTGCTGGTAGGGTGCACACGTCCAGGTCGGGCTAGCGCCCATGGCCACATACGCGTTTTCCAATCGTCGGCATTTCTCGAGCAATTCCGGCGGCACCCGGTATTCCTGCCAGCGAAAATGGTCGATAGCGCTGGCATTTAACGAAGTTGGCACCGCAAAACGTCCGCCCAGTTGCGCACATTTTTCAGCAAATTCCACGCCCGAGTCCACCATGTACACCGTGGTGTCGATGTGAACCTGGGAGACAGGCATGAGCGCTTCGGCGCCGAAGAGCTCTCCCAGCTCGACGATAACAGCCAGGGCCAGGCGTCGGGCTTCGCCCTGCCCACCGTTTAGGATTTCTTTTTCGACATCATTTAAATGCATGGGAATTATCCAAAACCAACATCATTTAATTCAGATCTGGTTGAATAGTTTACTGGTTAAAGGGTTGATTAGGTAACTTATGGTCATAATTTAAGAATGTTTCGATTGCTGCATCATGAAGTGTCCGATCATTTTGCAAATATGAAATAAATATACATTTACAACCACTTAACTAATCAACCAATCAACGCTATCTGCAATTGCTTTTCTTTCCATAATTTAGAGTAATAATCAGATGATGAAACAGCTTTATAAACATCATGCTTTTTAGGACTTCTTCTGCTTATGCCAGATGCTGGGTCACTTTGTGCAGAAACTGCCGGGTTCTCTCCTCGACAGGATTTTTTAGGACCTGCTCAGGATGCCCTTGCTCGACGATCGAGCCGTCTTCCATAAAGATCACCCGGTCGGCCACTTTGCGGGAAAAAAGAATTTCATGGGTGACAAAAATCATGGTAATCGCCCTTTCCTTGGCCAGTTTCTCCATGACATCCAGCACCTCGCCGGTCAATTCCGGATCCAGGGCGGAAGTAATCTCATCCAGCAGGAGTATTTCAGGCTCCATGACCAGCGCCCGGGCAATGGCCACGCGCTGCTGCTGTCCGCCGGAAAGCTGGGAGACATAGTTGTCTATTTTATCCGACAGGCCGACCTCCCCCAGTACTTTTCGGGCCCGCTGATGAATTTCTTCCGGGTTTAGTTGCAGGACAACCTTCAGTGCCAATTCAACATTTTCCCCCACGGTGTAATGAGGGAACAGGTTGAATTGCTGAAATACGATGCCGATTTTCTGCCGCATCTTGCGTAGTGTTTTGCGACTACAATGCACCGTGGACGTTCCGCCGACTAAAATTTCACCACTTTGGATGGGCTCCAAGGCATTAATGCAAAACAGTGTTGTCGACTTGCCGCAACCGCTGGGCCCAATTAAAACCACCTTCTCACCGGACTCAATCACCAGATCCAGGTTCCTGAGGACCTTCAGATGATCGTAGGACTTGTTGACTTTTTTAAACTCAACTTTCATCGGGGAACACCCTTCTTTTTTTCACTCCCGTCATTTGTGAAGAGCAACATCATCCTCTAACCCGAGTAAACCGGTTGGAGCGAAGCGGAAATCCCGGTTCATCGGGGAAATAACAAATGACAAGCACCAAATTACAAATAAATTCCAAATTACAATATCCATATCTCAAATATGAACAAACACCAATTGTTTGGGATTTTGAATTTAGGTCATTGTGATTTGTTTGGTATTTGTGATTTGCTATTTGACATTTTTTTAGTGCTGAGACCTTACGTTCCTTGATACGTGTTGTTATAAAAAACCATATAAATGCATAGCCGATGGTCACTGTTTTTTCCGCAAGCGGGCTTCAACCCGCTGACTGAATCTTGATATCGGATAACAGATTATAAAATACAGTCCGGCTGCAAAGAGCCAGGGGGGCAGTGTATCCAGCGTGCGGGCACCGATGCTCTTGGCCCTGAATGACAGCTCGATGAAGCCAATGGTGGAGACCAGAGACGTATCTTTGATGACTCCCAGGCAAATGCCGATAAAAGGGGGTATAATGATTTTTATGGCCTGCGGCAGGATGATATAGCGCATCGTTTGCAGGTAACTCATACCCAGGCTTTCTCCCGCCCACCATTGGGTTCTTTCAATGGCCTCCAGCCCGGACCGCACCGCCTCCGAAACGTAGCCGCCCTGAAATAACGCCAGGGTAACGATGCCGGCAAAGAAGACGGAGGTATTAATTCCGGTCAAAACGGGGACTGCGTAATAAACAAAGTACACTTGCAGCAAAAGCGGCGTGCCTCGTATGGTATCCACATAAATAGAGGTCAGCCACCACAGCGGCCGAATGCGCTTGACCAGGCGCAACGAACGTATCCAGCCCACCACTGCACCCAGGATGGAACCTATGCCAATCGCACCGACAGACAAGGCAATGGTCGTCAGTGCGCCTTTTAGCAGCAACAGAATGTCATAAGGCGACAGGCGAAACAGCCATCGCGTAACTTCTGTCAATTCCAAATCTTCACTCCCCCCGCGGACAGGCCGAAATTGAAGATTGAAGAATGAAGATTGAAGATTTGCTGTATCGCTCTCCCACCGGGGCGAAGGTCTTTTGCCCTATGGGCCGGAGGCCGAGGCGTAGGCGTATAACCCCACGAGCCGGAGGCTTCGCTCTGTCTTTTCAATTTAAATCGATAGAATATCTTCAATTCCTCAATCCCTGAATTCCTGAATTAGACCCATAACCCCATGTCCGATTTTCGTACAATCATCTTGTTAAACGGGCAATGAATGAGGAAACACTCGTCATGCCGGTCCCGGATCCGTCATTCAGGAAGTTTTCCTGGATTCTGGCGTTCGCCAGAATGACATTGATTCAAGTAATTAATCGCCGGAGTACTATATTCAAATAAGAAACGCCATTTTTCAGCAAAAGATTATGTGGTCTGGATTCTAAATATACTTGTACTTAAATAGCTTGCGATCTAAAAATTCTGAAAAAAGGACAATCGCCTTTGATAAAATGATATACAAAACAATCACGACGATATAGGTTTCGATGGATCTGAACGTGTGAGCCTGCAGATAAACTGCTTGATAGGTAAGATCCTTCACACCGATGATCATGGCCAGGGCCGACATCAATATCGATATGACAAACTGGTTGCTGACCGCAGGAAAAACGATGCCTAGGGCGGGCATAATAATGATATAGCGGAAAACCTGAAACCCGCTCATACCCAAAGAGACACCCGCCTTGATTTGCTGTGACTTGATGGCCTCAATACCGGCGCGAATAATCTCCGTCAAGTATCCGCCATTGTTGACGCCCAGGGCAATGACCACACTCCAATAGGGCGGTACGTCAATGCCGAATACTCCCAGGCCAAAGTACCAGAGGTAGAGCTGCACCAGCAAAGGGGTATTGCGGATGGCTTCCACCGCCGCCGCCGAAAAGCCGCGCGCAATGCGCCAGCGTGAATTGCGGGCAACAGCCCCCACAATGCCCAGGATGGTTCCAAAAACCATGGCCAGAACGGCCAGCTGCAGAGTAACCAGAGTCCCGCTCAGGAATAATCCCGCATTGTTCCAAATGCTTTGGAAATGGAATACATAGTTCATTCAGGCACCGGTTTTTCTAAAAAGCGTGGATCTGGCCAAAAGAAGGTCAGCCTGATCAAAGCGAGAAACTTAACGATATGAAATTTTTTTCCGACAGGATCTACAGGATGTACAGGATCTAACCAAACAAGGATAAAAGAATCCTGTTAATCCCGTTAATCCTGTCTAATTAAAGGTGTTAATAACGTAATAAGGCTAAATCTCCTTGAAGGACCGGCTTGGAAGTTTTTTAACCTTGAACGTTGAACCCTGAACCGCTTAACCTTGGTCTCATCAATCATAAGCCGGGCTGACCGGAATATAGGGCATGTCAAATTCGTCATGCAGCTCTCTGACCCGGCCGGAGATGTGCTCCAACCACATGAAGGTATTTACCCAGTGATGCCAGGTGGGATCCCCATGGCGAACGGCCAGACCGGTCCATTCGTTGAAATAGCCCGGTCTTATGATTTTAAATTTGTCGGGGTTCTGCTTCATGATCTTGCCGAACCAGATGTCGGTTTCAGCGATGGCGTCCACTTTTTTCTGGTTCAAGGCCAAAATGACGTCGGCATTACTGTCGTAAGAGATGTAATCAATTTTGACACCCTTTGCCTTGAAATAATCCAGAAAGTAGATCTCCGGTGTCGTGCCGCGCACCGTGCCGATCTTATAATCCTTGCAGTCATCCAGTTCCTTGATGGGACTGTCTTTATGGGTCAGCACAAACATGGCTCCCCGGCGATCGGGGATGGTGCTAAAAGACACGGCTTTTGCCCGTTCCGTTGTAATGGTCAAGCCGGCGCTGCTTACATCGATACGTTTGGCCACCAAGGCGGGAATCCGGTTGGCCGAAACGGTTTCGATAACTTCCAGCTTTACGCCCAGTGCTTTGGCCATATCCTCTGCCAGCCTTACATTGTACCCCATGGGCTCGCCCTTCTCGTTGCGCCAGCCCAAGGGCGGAAAATCCAGCATACAGCCGACTCTGAGCACCCCTCGTTTTTGGATCTCATCCAGCAGACTGGCCTCCTGCGCAAGTCCGCTTGCCACAAAACCCAGAACCAGAACACCTGTCAACGCCCAAAATGATAATTTCTTAAACGCATGCATTTGATCCTCCTTTCATTGGTGGTTGTTTTAGCAACAACCCGTTGACAATAATTCGTTTCCATCCACAAATGGTCTTTTTGCCCAATCTCGGCGTCAATCTGCGCGTTTGCTTGTGTGCCTTGACCTGAGACAAAAATTCGCATGTCTGGATTGGAAACACCAAAAGGTGCCCGTCTTTCGTAACGGTTTTTTTAAAGACGGGCACTAGTTAAGTAATACCTCTAATGAAACAGCCTCCTGTTGCGAGCCTATTTCAAATTTCAGACAAAAGGCTTGTGTCAATAAAATTGTTATTTGTTTATGAGGAGATAACGAAGTCTGTACTGTATACAATTTAATTTTTTTTCATTTGTCAACCTGTTTTACAAACGGCCCACCAAATCGATAATCTCATACGTTTTAAGGATTACAGAAGAACTTTTTTTCTTGACAACTTTTGGTTTAAATTATATCTGATATTGTCCACAATCGACAATATTAAGTCAAATGTCAATATAAAATTTAATCCTTCGGAAAATTGGAAGCCGATATTTGTTAAAGGCTGCTACCGCTCTATATGATATCAACGCACTATCAAAAAAAATACAGAGACTAAATAAAACCGACAATTCGTTAGTTCTCAAGGCTTTGTTTACTATCGGATCTATCTTTAGATGACTTTTTATTGGATATAACTTTGTTTATTATCTGAAAGGATCTGCCAACATGCCAATCTTACTTTCGCGTGAAAATTTAAAAAAAATCATCACAGTGACGGACGCCATCCAGGCTGTTGAGGAAGGATTCAGACAATACAAAGAGGGCCGCTGTGATGTCCCGGTTCGCAAAGAAATGCGACTTGAGGAAAACCAGGGCATTTTTTTATTCATGCCGGCATTCATGAAACCCGGCAATGTCTTTGGGACCAAAATCGTATCTGTCTTTCCGAATAATTTACAACGCGGACTGTCCACTATCCAAGGCGTCTATATGCTTAACGATCCCACAACCGGTGAATTATTGGCGCTGATGGACGGCATTTTCCTGACTTCCCTGCGAACCGGCGCTGCCAGCGCGATCGCGACCAAATATCTGGCTCGCCAAGATGCCGCTAAGCTTGGAATCATCGGTAGCGGCGGGCAGGCGGCATACCAGCTAGCAGCGATTTGCGAAGTTCGACCGATTCGGCAGATATATGTTTATGATACGGATTCACAAAGCGCCCGCGAATTTTCCGAGACAGCCTCCCAAGATCTGAAGTTGCCCGTAATGGCAGTGGATTCTGCGCATGAAGTGGTCATTTCATCGGACATTTTGGTAACGGCGACGACTGCCAAAGAACCTGTTCTTGATGGCAATGAAGTCAAGCCGGGAACCCACATCAACGCTGTGGGATATCAGGGTCCGACCAGCAGAGAGTTGGATACGATCACCGTAAAAAAAGCACGGATCATTGTCGATACCTACGAAGGCTGTATGGCCGAAGCCGGTGACCTGCTGGTGCCAATTGAGAAGGGAGAATTTTCCAAAGAAGATATTTATGCTGATCTGGGAGACATTATCTGCGGTCATAAAAAAGGTCGCATCGATGATACGGAAGTCACCCTTTTTGAGTCCGTAGGCTTTGCCCTCGAAGATTTAGTGACGGCTTCGGCGGCCTATCACAAGGCCAGAGAAAAAGGCGTTGGATTAGAATTTAAATTAGATTAGTCCCCATCCATCAAAATAGCATCATCTTAGCGAAGGATTCATATAACAAAATATTTTCGCCACCAAGACACAAAGGCGCAGCGTTAAATTAAAATAAACAGTTATTGTTTGTGTCTTGGTGCCTGGCTATTCTTGCCGGTTTATCCGGGTTAGGTTTAGATCATGTATTCTATGATACCTCAACTCATTGTTAACAGCCTGATCACTTCGGCGGTGTTGGCAATTATCGGAATCGGGCTGACCATGTGCTTTGACATCCTTAAATTCGGTAATTTTGCCCATACCGAACTGGCCGTTTTGGGAGCCTATCTGGTCTTTTTCTTTAACGTTCAATTGCATTGGAACCTTGCCGTCGCAATAGCACTTGCCGCCGTTTTGACCGGCTTGTTTGCCATGCTCACAGACCGACTGGTTTTCAAAAAAATGCGGGAGGTCGTGGATGTCATCCCCATGATCACCTCGCTCGGCTTGTCCATCGCCATGCGAAACGGGATCAGGGCCATCTGGGGCTCCGACATTCGCGTCTATGACGTTCAGCTTTCATCCGGGGTGGAATTTTTGGGTGCTCATTTTACGTACTCTCAACTTTGGATCCTTGGCATCGTTACGGTTTCCATGGTCGGCTTTCACCTATTGCTCAAAAAAACCAAACTTGGCAAGGCCATGCGCGCAACCTCCGACAACCGGGATTTAGCGGAAGCTTCTTCCATCGACACCGAACGCGTCACCCTGTATGTCTGGTTTATCGGCGGTTCTTTCGCCGCCCTGGGTGGTGCAATGATCGGCTGGGATACCCAAATCGATCCCATGATGGGATTCATGATTGTCATTCCGGTCTTTTGCGTGGTTTTGTTGGGCGGCATCGGTAATATTTACGGCGTCATCATCGGGGCGTTGATCCTGGGATTTGTACAAAATTTCGGAATTTTCATTGATTTTGCAAAATTGATTAATTTAGGGGGACTACTGAATGTTGTCGATCGGCTGCTCATCCCGGTGGACTACAAGCCGGTAATACCTTTTGTTATTTTAGTAGTTATTTTGCTTTTCAAGCCTTCCGGAATTTTGGGCAAAGAAAAAGGAAAGTAGTCATGCAAATTTTAAGCTTTATCAACTACTGGGTCAACATTACGGCAATCTATAGCATTTTTGCTTTGAGTCTCAATTTTCAATACGGCCACGGCGGCCTGATCAACTTTGGACAGGTTTTCTTTTTGTGCTTCGGCGCATACACCGTGGCCATCACAGCCCAACTGGGGGTGAATTTCGTTGTATCGATAATCTTGGCCATGGCTGTCAGCGGTTTTGTGGGTTTTCTGATGTCTTACACGGCACGGAACATGGGCGGTACCTACTGGGGTATAGCGACCCTGGCGGTGGGAGAAATTGTAAGGATCTTTTTCTTAAACGAAAATTGGGCCGCCGGCGGCGCCAATGGGATTTCGTTTGATGTCAAAATCCCCTATTTTGAAATGGTGACCCTCACACTGGCAGCCCTTTCGTTTGGCTTTACGCGGGCGGTCATGGCATCGCCGTTTGGCAGAGTGATAAAAACCATCCGTGAAGGTGATCATCTGCCCCTGTCCCTCGGCAAAGATGTTTTCAGTTTCAAGAAAAAAACCATGGCCATCGGCGGAATTATCGGAGGACTTGCCGGTGCCCTCTTCGCTTACCAAAAACAATTCATAAACCCTGAAGATTTTATGCCGATTGAAACCTTCATTGTTTGGGCCATGGTCGTGGTGGGTGGCAAAGGAAGAGATATGGGAACGCTCGGGGGGGCAATCATCATTCAGATATTTTATGTCGGAACCCGATTCGCCAAAGATTTTCTTCCAATTGACTCAAATACGCTGGCCGCATTGAGGATGATTGTCATCGGTTTATTGATCATGTTTGTGATGATGTACCGAAGCAAAGGGTTTTTCCCCGAAAAACGCAGGCTATACAAGGTGTCCTGATGCTGCTGTCAATTCGAAATGCCGTAAAAATATTTGGGGGACTACGGGCACTTGACGGCGTCTCGCTAGAGGTAGAAGAAGACACTGTCACCGGGCTCATCGGTCCGAACGGATCCGGCAAGACCACCCTGTTTAACATCGTTTCCGGTTTTTTGCCCAATGACGGCGGAGAAATTTATTTCAAAGGCAAGCGCATCGACAAGTTGTCACCGGATGCCATCGCTCGGCAGGGACTTATCCGTACGTTCCAAATTGATCAGTCAGCCGTCGAAATGACGGTTCTTGAAAATTTGTTGGTATCTGCACCGAACCAGACCGGTGAAAAATTGTGGCACCTTATCCCCGGAATCCGCAAAGTCTTGTTCGAAGAAAAACAGAATCTGGAGAAAGCCAATTCGATACTCGCACTTTTGGGATTTAAACACCTGGCGAACGAATACGCCGGAAACCTCTCCGGTGGTCAGAGAAAGCTGCTGTCCCTTGGCAGGATGTTAATGGCCGGACCCCACATGTATATGCTAGACGAGCCTACCGCCGGTGTGAATCCTACTCTGATCAAGAGCTTACTTGCTTTTTTGAGAAAAGAAGTCATCAGCAGGAAAGGGACGACTATTTTTATAATCGAACACAACATGAAAGTCATCAGCAGTATTTGCGACAAAGTCATCGTGCTGGATTCGGGCAGAAAAATCGCCGAAGGAACACCAACGGAAATTCAAAAAAACGAAGAAGTCCTGGCGTGCTATCTGGCCCGAGCAAAACAACACTAAAGTTGTTACATTGGAAAAAACGGAGGCTTCAGGTGTCAGTGTTCGGGTTTCAGCAAGTAAAAATTACAAAATTCCAAATAACAAACCACAAATACCAAACAAATCACAATGACCGAAATTCAAAATTCGAAACAATTGGTTTTTGATCTTATTTAAGATTTGGATATTGTAATTTGGAATTTATTTGTAATTTGGTACTTGTAATTTGTTATTTCTGGCTTATCCGGGATCGGAGATAAATGCATGCATATGCTGGAGGTAAAAGACCTGGTTACGGGCTATGGCAAGACCAAAATCATACATGGGATATCTTTGCATGTAAAAAGAGACGAAATCGTGACCATCATTGGTCCCAACGGTTCGGGCAAGTCCACTTTTCTAAAAGCCATCATGGGCTACCTAAAATCCTCCCAAGGCAAAATTTCTTTCAACGGATCAGATATCACCCATCTGCGTACCATAGAAAGAACTCAAATGGGAATCGCATTTGTTCCTCAACTGGATAACATCTTCGCATCCCTCACGGTCCGGGAAAACCTGGAAATGGGAGGGTATTCTCTGAAAAAAAAAGAGTTAAAAAAACAAATCGATTCGATTTTTAGACTTTTCCCAATTCTTAAGGAAAGAGCAAACATTACCGCCGGCAATATGAGTGGGGGACAGCGCCAATTGGTGGCCATGGCGCGGGCATTGCTGGTCAGACCCAACTTAATGCTGCTGGATGAACCGTCGGCCGGATTATCCCCCAAAGTTTCAACGGAGGTATTCGACAAGATAGAAGAAATTGCAGCGATGGGAACTTCAATGATCATTGTGGAGCAGGACGCCGAGCAATCACTGTCCATCTCAAATCGAGGCTACGTATTTGCCATGGGAAAAACCGCATTTGAAGGTTCTGCCGGGACCATCCTTTCCCATGAAAAGATTCGGGAAGCCTACCTTGGTGGATAGTACCTGAATCTTGCATGAAATTTAAGGACAATTTAATGTTGCCAGGAGTTCCTGAAAGTGTTGAACTTGGAGTGATGAAGTAGTGAGCAGGCAGGGGATGCGAAGATTTCTGGGATTTAAGCGAGTTAGATTTCCTTTGATCTTCGTGGTTTTTTTAATCTTCAAATAAAAAGGAGGACAGCAATGAGAAGAAACGTAAAAATGAGCCTGTTGGTGGTAAGTGTCATTATGTGTGCCGGCCTGTTTACGGGTTTTGCAACCGCAGCAGAACCCGTGGAAATTGGCGTGATACTTTCTTTAACCGGCCCCATCGGTCCGCATGGTCAGGATGCGCTGCATGCCAGTCAGCTGGCAGTCGAGGAAATCAATAAAGCCGGCGGGGTGTTGGGTCGTCCCATAAAACTGATTGTCGAAGATACCGAATCCAGGCCGAAATCAGCCGTCGAAGCGGCTCACAAACTGGCGGACGTAAATAAAATTTCGGTTTGTCTCGGCGGGTGGTCCAGCGGAATCGCATTGCCTACCGCAGAGTATCTCAACAGTGTCAATGTGGTCTTTGTCACCGTGGCAACCACCAATAAGCTGAAAACCGTGGGACCGTATGTTTTTAACACTGCCGACCTGGCGGACCAGGCGGTCGCCCTTGTCGACTTTGCCTGGGAGGATTCAAATGCCCGCACCTATGCAACCCTGTCTCAAAATAATCCCATCGGACAGGATCGTGCCGAAGTCACCGAAAAGCGGGTCAAGGAACTGGGTGGAAAATTTGTTGAAAAAATGCTGTATACCGTCGGTGCCAAGGATTTCAGATCTGAATTGATGCGATTGATGGGTGCCAAACCGGATGCCATTTTGTGCGATATCTATACCGGAGATGCCATCATCATCCAGAAGCAGCTCTTCGAAATGGGCGTCAGGGATTTCTCAAAGTTTTACCATTACAACCTGTCTGCCATGGCCGGCGTGCCGGATCCCAAGCTGATTGAAGGCTTAAAAGGCGCCAGTTATACCACGGCAGGTCCGCGGGCGGCCGACTACAAAAAGAAATTCAAGGCGAAATTTGGCGCTGATTTCAAAGATGCCTGGACCCCACCGTTTTATGACGCCACCTGGATCGTTGCCATTGCCATTAACATGGCCAATAGTTTGGATTCAAAAGCCGTCCGGAACGCGATGTGGCCCGCGGCCTATGTTTACCAGGGCGTATCGGCAGGCGGCGACAAAGGATTCAATATGTATGGCATGCAGGCCTATGATGTCACGGAAAAGCAGGTAATTCGCGAGGGTAAAACCGTCACCTATACGGGTGGTGAGGGTGGCTCGCCTCTGTTGCCGTTCCGATATGCCGGCGAAGAAGGAATCACTATGCAATATGCCCCTTCGGAGGAAAAGCTTTCCCAACTGTATCCGGATTATAAACCCTAATTACAGATATTGTTGATTGGTTGATTGGTTAAGTGATTAAGTGGTTGTAAATATGGATCTATCTCATATTTATAAAACAATTGGACAATTCATGTTTCAGCAAGCGGAACATTCTGGAATTATATCAAAAATTTACCCAATCAACCATTCAGCCAGCAAACTATTCGACCAGGTCTGAAATAAAAAAAGTTGAAAGGAAATATCATGAAAGATCTTAAAGGAATCTGTGTTGCGCTCAGTACCCCGTTTACCGATGACGGTGAAAGTGTTGATGAAAGCGCGTTAAGAAACCACATTGAAGACATGTTGGAATCCGGCGTTCATATTATTCTGGTTTGCGGCGGAACCGGCGAGTTTGCGTACTTACGTCCGGAAGAACGCCGAAAAATCGCAGAAATAGCCGCCAAACACATTGACGGCCGGGCTGATTTCATGGTCCAGGCATCGGCCATCAATACCCGCGACGCCATTGAATATGCCAAGCATGCCGAGGGTCTCGGTGCGGATGGTCTGCTGATTCTGCCACCCTATTTTGAGGGTCCCGATTATGACGGCGTGTATTACCACTACGAGAAAATATCCGAGGCTGTCCCTGTTCCAATCATGATGTACAATATCCCGGCGCATTCAAACATTGATCTCACCCCGGAGTTTGTCGAGCGGACCAAGCAGATCGAACATGTCCGCTACATCAAGGACAGTATGGAAGATTTAAAACGCATTCAGGAATTACTGATGGTGGGCGGGGACCGCATCAAGGTTTTCAACGGCGGTGATAGCATTGCATTTTTCAGCCTGGTCGCCGGCTGCCCCGGATGCGTTTGGGGGGCTTCCAATGCCATGCCCAAGGAATCCGTAGAGCTCTATGCGCTGGTACAGGCGGGAAACCTGACCGAAGCCAACGAGCTCTGGAAACGTATGTTTCCGGCCAATCTGTTTTTTTCCACCCATGTCTACAACGTCGCCGTCAAAGCGGCAACCAATTTATCCGGCAGAAAGATCGGACCCTGCCGCAAACCTCAAATGCCGCTGACGGATGCCGAAATGAACCAGCTAAAAGAGGCGTTAAAGCCGCTGGGGATTGAATAATGTGGCAAGGCAAGAAATTATTCGAAGGTCTCGAAGGCGCCCGGCGCAGGGCCATCTATAAGGCCAACGGGTACACGGACGAGGATCTGCTCAGGCCGCATATCGGTGTGGTCAATACTTTCAACGAGGCCGCCCCGGGCCATGGACACATGCGTCAGATCGCGGAAGCCGCCAAGGCCGGCGTTTGGCAGGCCGGCGGCACGCCCTTTGAATTCGGCACCATCTCCACCTGCGGCGCCCCCTGCGTAGGTGCTGAAAATAAGGCGCTGCGCTATGAACTGGTTATCCGTGATATCATCTGTGGTTCGATTGAAATCGTCGCCATGGAGCATATGTTCGACGGCTTGGTACTGCTGTCTTCCTGTGACAGCATCATTCCAGCCGAGCTGATGGCGGCCGCCCGTCTGGATATACCTTCGATCGTCGTGACCGGTGGTCCCATGCTGCCGGGCAAATTCGAGGGCCGCGATATCGTCATGTCCCAGCTGGATGAGGCTTTTCTGGGCGGCATGCAGGCTGCGCAATTCTCCGAGCAGCAAATACTGGAAATGGAGGAAGTCGCCTGCCCGGGACCGGGGGCCTGTTCCTTGATGGGCACCGCCAACACCATGCAAATCCTTACCGAAGCGCTGGGTATGTCCCTTTCGGGATCTGCGACCATCCCCGCGGTCTCCTCCCAGCGGCTCATGGCCGCCCGGCGCTCCGGCAGGCAAATCGTAAAGATCGTGAAAGAAGGCCTGAATCCATCCCGAATTATGACACGGCAGGCCTTACTGAATGCCATCGTCGTTGATTTGGCCATTGGCGGATCCACCAATGCTGTATTGCACTTGCTGACATTTGCCCGGGAGCTAGGAATTGAGTTGGCGCTGGATGATTTTGATAAACAGAGCCGCAAAGTTCCGTGCATTTGCAGCGTGATACCCAACGGACCCCACACGGTTGTGGATTTTCACGACGCCGGGGGGGCACCGGCAGTAATGAACGAACTCAAAGATCTGCTGCACCTGGACTGCCTGACCGTCGATGGAAACGCCCTGGGGGAAAATCTCACCGGTAAAACATCACACAACCGCAACGTTATCAGCGAAATAACACAGCCTTTTCATGAAACCGGCGGATTGGCGGTGTTAAAAGGAAACCTTGCACCCCGGGGGGCAATTGCCCGACCCACCTCTTTTAAAAAAGAAATGCTCAAACACACTGGGCCGGCAAAAGTGTTTGATTCCGATGAAGATGCGCTGAAGGCCATCTATGACCACCATGTCAAAAAAGGCGATGTGATCGTCATCCGATACGAAGGACCCAAGGGCGCACCAGGCATGCGCGAAATGATGCTTTCCACCGACGCGCTGGTTGGTATGGGACTGGACCGGGAAATCGCACTCATTACCGACGGACGCTTCTCGGGCTTTACCCAGGGAACGGCGGTCGGGCACATTGCACCGGAGGCCATGGCCGGCGGGCCGATTGCTGTGGTGCAGAACGGCGACATCATTGAAATAGATATTCTCAATCGCACCCTCTCGATTCGTCTGACGGAAGAAGAACTGAAAAAGCGACTGCAGCGCTGGAACCCACCCGAGGCTAAACTCAAGAAAGGTGTTCTCACCATTTACTCGCGCTTGGTTGAGCAGGCAGACAACGGCGCAACCATTGATACGCAGATTGAATAGATTATTATACGACTATATTCTCTTATGTAAAAAGAAAGCAAGGACCAACGACATGATTACCTGTTAGGACACAGGTAGGATGCATAACTGAAAATTGGCTCCTTTTTTGGTGGTAGCCAAAGTGAAGATTTCCCTTGGATATCATTGCGTATAACCTATTGTTTATATGTAAGATAGACAGCAGTTGCGTCACCAGCAGTCAGATTATCGGGAAAGATGATATCTTTAATTTTTTGTGGGATTGATAATTCCAACTTTGTTGGAGTAATCAGCAGTTTTGGGATTAGAAAAGATTCAATATTACCAGGATATGCAGAAATTTGCGATTGTCCCTTCATAACCGCTCTATAGAATTAAAAAATTTTTGATGCTGTCTATTAATATTTTAGAGCATTAGAACTTCCAAATCAGATTCGCAGCGATGAAATGGATGTGATTGGGGTCGTAATCGCCTTTGAGATCGCCTTGAAGCGGGCCACCCTTTAAGTTGACATCAGCGTCTCCCAGATCGAGAAACTCATAGGCAACACCCACGGTGACATCTGTGCTCCATTCATACTGCAATCCCGCTGCATAGCGGATCTGGCGGTCCAGCGCCAGATCCGGTGTGTTGTTCTCGGCATCGTCGACCGGATCAGTGTCATAGGCAAAGCCAGCCGAAAGCAGCCATGTATCAGCAAGCCGATATTGAGCCCCCAGGGCAAAATGCCAGGTATCGTCCCAGTCACGATCCTGTGTAAATTTCGTTGTGGTCGTGGACCGGAGGGTTATATCACTCTTTCCAAACTCACTCCAATCCTGCCAGCCGATATTGGCCATGAGGGCGAGTTTGCCGGTCAACTGGTGATAACCGCTGACCATCACCGCCTGGGGAATGTTCATATCCATATCTATCTTGCTGTCAAGCAGACCCAAGGCGTCCAACCCCGCTTTCAACGTGGGTCCCAGTCCACTTACCGAAGCGACATCTTCAAACTCGATCTCCACTTCTGACCGATAGGTAATACCGAAGCGGGTGCCCGCTTGCGGCTCCAACAGCACCCCCAAATTGAACCCGTAGCCCACATCATCATCGTCAAATTTGACGCGACCATCAGAAAAGGCGGGGTCTCCTTCAACTGCAGCATTGTTGATGGCCGATTTCTGCTCAAGCTCGGCGTAAACTATGCTAAAACCTCCGCCGACAGAAAGC
>JASFFJ010000039.1:0-20593 GCA_050124355.1 Desulfobacterales bacterium
CAGGTTGTTCATGGGGGATCGGTTCAGCACATAGAGCGGTTTTCCCGGAACCGTCAGTTCTTCCCCGGCGTTCAAGGGATCCGGAGCCGATTGGAAAGGTCGTGCCAGTTCGGTTAATAGATCTGTCTGCCCGGCCCGCACCGCCGGAATGGAAAAAAGCACGCGTCGATTCAATCCCGCAGTTCCCCCAGTGGGAGAAAGATGGTCTCCGATCAGCGAGTTGAAAAGGCTGGATTTTCCAGAGGAACCGCCACCGCAAATAGCGGCGACCACCGGAAAATCGGGTGTCAACCGGGAAAGTAGCTTGGCATCGACGATGTCGGTCCAGAAACGAATTTGTTCATCGTTTCCGAGTTTGAGTAACCCGGATAAACGGGGAATATTTTTTCTGAGTTTTTTTAGCGCTTCAAATTGTGCTGATTCCATAATAATTCTAAATTCTAAAAAATTTATAAACTCCTAATATGATCACGATCAGGCTGCGAATCAATAGACAAAATTACATATCATTTGGAATCCGATCTTGAAAATGATAAAAATTATTCTAAAAGAGAAAATGATCACAAGATCGACGGATAGTCCAATAAAGGTCTGATATATGAAGACAAATCTTGCGGAATTAGAAATCTTAAGCCTTGACTGTCAAGCAACCGCAGCGAATCCGCACGAAGGGCATCTTCTTGAAATCGGCTGGTTTCCAACACAGGCATCTGCTGCCGATAATTCGACGTTGACTGGCCTTCAGGCTTATCTGGTTAGTTTGCCTGCTGGTGCAGTCATCCCGCGACCGGTTGAACGGATCACTGGGATTTCAAGCAATATCGCGGCGGCTGGCATATCATCCAAAATCGTCTGGAAACGTCTGGTCGAGACGGCACAGCAAATCACTATCAGGAATCCGTTGTCATCTTGTCCACTGGTTATCCATTTCGCCCGTTTTGAAAAGCCATTTTTACGCCAGCTTCACCAAAAACACAGCCCAAAATACGCTTTTCCCTTCCAAATCATCTGCACCCATGAGATTGCGATCCGTCTGTTACCCGAACTGCCGCGCAGGGGTATCAGAGCGATTGCAGGCTATTTTGGTCATAGCATGCCTGAGCTCAAGCGCAGTATGGATCATGTTATCGCAACTGCATTCATCTGGAAACAATTGGTCGGGCTATTAGATACAACCTGCGGCGTATCAAGTCTCGACCAATTGATTGACTGGCTGACAGCCACCAAGCCTCCCACCCGATCCGGGCGGTCGTTTCCCATGAATCCCGAGGTTCATCTACGACTGCCGGACAAGCCCGGCATTTATCGAATGCTGCGTGCCAAGAATGGCGAACCGCTCTACATCGGTAAGGCCAAATCCCTCAAGCAGCGGGTCAACAGCTATTTTCGGCAAAAAACAGCTCACGCGGAACATACCCTGGAGATGCTGACCCAGGCCAGGGAGCTGGATTTTACCCTGACGGGATCTGCCCTGGAAGCCGCTGTATTGGAATCCGATGAAATTAAACACAGTTCACCTCCTTATAACATGGCCTTGCGCCGACGGAAGCGTGTACTTGCCTATTGCACCAAAGATCTTTGCCGCAATGCCGCCGCATCCGAAGGGGACTTTACCGTGGGGCCCCTTCCCGCAGGCAGGTTTATTAAGACAATTACATCGTTTGGCTTGTGGCTGACTTATGGCATGCAAGTGAATAATGAATATCAGCTGGATATCTTATACGCCATTCTTGCCCTTCCTCCGGATTTTGCTCCAGAGATCGACTGTTTGAAGGAGGGTTTCAAAGTGTTTCGGAAAACATACAGCAGTCGCCTGACGCATCCATCCGCTTTGCGGGTGCTAACTGCACTAGGCGCAGCGTTTTGGCGTAAGCGCCTGCAAGCCGACGCACTTGCTGAAATGGTCACTGAAACCGAAAATGACGACAAAAAACAAAAAGAATCCGATCGTGAGCATGTTTGGACCCCCGAGGCAGTTGTGCACACCATCGAGAATATGATACGCCATAGCGCTCATCTGATACGACGCGCCCGCTGGTTCTGCATGCTAAGTGAGTCCTCTCTGACCTGGGCATCCGCCGGACAGCAAGATAATTTGAAAATATTGGTGGTTTTCGAAAACGGATCCGTTCTCAGTCGAAAAATTATTAAGACCGCAGAAGAGATTCCAGTACCTCCGGGCTGTGCGAAATCCTTTCGGTCCCGACAAAACAATATTGATCTAATAACCTACGATCGGCTGCGCGTTCTGACCACCGAACTGCGGCGGCTTGTTTCCGAAGGCCGGGATATCAAACTGCGTCTCAATCCCGGCGTGACCCTGAACCGCCAGGAAATAACAAAAGTACTGCAATGGGTATAATCCGCATCCTGTTTCTGGCCGACACCCACCTGGGCTTTGATCTTCCGTTTCGCCCTCGAATCCAACGCCTTAGAAGAGGACCGGAATTTTTCGCCAATTTTAAACGTGCCCTACAAACTGCCGTGAAAGGCCGGGTGGACTGCGTGGTGCATGGCGGAGATCTCCTCTTCCGTAGCAAAGTCCCGCCTCGTCTTGTCTCCATGGCCTTTGAACCGTTAAAGCAGGTTGCCGATCAGGGGATTCCGGTCTATCTGGTGCCCGGCAACCATGAGCGGTCGGCCATCCCCCACCGTTCTTTGGTCGAACATCCGGAGATCCACATCTTTGATCGACCCAAAACCTTTCTATTGCATAAAGGGAGTTTAACCCTGGCACTGGCAGGATTTCCCTTCGTAAGGCATGGCATCCGCAGGGAGTTCTTGCATCTGCTCGATCAAACCGGCCGGCGTCATTTAAACGCCGACATTCAGATTCTATGTATCCATCAAGCAATCGATGGGGCCACCGTTGGACCCGCCGATTATATGTTTCGCGATACTCCGGAGGTGATCAATGTATCTGAAATTCCGGCAGACTTCGCTGCTGCTCTGTCAGGTCATATTCACCGCTTCCAGTTCCTTGAAAAGGACCTTCAGGGAAAAGCCTTGCACACACCCGTATTTTATCCGGGTGCCATCGAGCGTACATCTTTTGCAGAAAGAAATGAAAAAAAAGGATATTTGATCCTGGAGTTTGAAACGAATCGTTTAAATGGCGGCAGGTTAAGACAATGGCAGTTTCATGAACTGCCCACCCGGTCCATGATTCAACTCAATTTGCATATTGGGGCTTTGGACGCTGCACAGCTCAGTTCGTATCTGCAAAGCGCTATTGGTGAACTGCCCCAGGACGGCATCGTCAAACTAAAAATACATGGTAGGATTCCTAAAGCGGCCAAGGCGGTTTTACGTGCCGCATCCCTGCGCGCCCTCGCACCACCGACAATGAATATCGATACTGCCTTTCAAGAGCATAATTTCTTCTGAATTGAAGGCAGCTATATACACATCGCGCGAATGCCAACAGGACGATAAATAAACTTTTAGAAATCAAAGGCAGGGCTATTTCTACCCCTGCCTTCAATGCTTGATTATTATCAATTGTTTACTCCTTATACTTCTGCCTGGACCACCCAATAAGTCCAGAACCAATGATGAGGATAAGCGCCATTGTGGGTACGAAGCCTATCTTTACCTTGATGCAGGGTTGCATTGGCAAACCATAGACCGCAGTTGCTATAAAACATCCACCGCCACCTCCGCCGCCGCCGCTGCTACCACCGCCACTGTTGCTGCCACCTCCATTCAATGACAAATCGGAAAGGTAGCGTGCCACTGCAAAGTCCGAGGTGCCACTCCCTTCGTCACTGGTGCCCACTACAACAATTTTGTCGTCGGACTGAACGGCGATGCCTGATCCGACGTCATCACCGGCAGAAAAACTGGTGGTCTCCTTGCCGAAGCCGTTGGCGGTAAAGGGAAAATCATCGGTAAAACCGCCGGTAAAACTACCATCGGCGTTGAAACGGGCCACGACAAATTCCAGGTCGCCATTTAGATCATCACCGCTCCCCACGACAACAATTTTGTCGTCGGATTGAACGGCAATGCCTGAACCCAGGTCCCTACCATTTAATGAAGATTTGGTTATCACGCTACCATCAGTACCAAAGGAGTTGTCAAGGCTGCCATTGATGTTGAAACCTGCCACGACAAGAGCGGTGGAACTCAGGTTGTCACTGGTACCCACAACCACAATTTTGCCGTCTGATTGAACGGCGATGCCTGAACCAACGTCATCACCGGCGAGAAAACTGGCGGTCACCCTACCATCATTGTTAAAAGAGGTATCAAGGCTGCCATCATCGTTGAAACGGGCTATTGCAAATTTCGAGGTTCCACTGCCGTCGTCACTAGTACCGACAACCACAATTTTGCCGTCTGATTGAACGGCAATGCCTGAACCCACGTCATTACCGGCGGAAAAACTGATGGTCACCCTGCCATCACTGTTAAAAGTGGTGTCAAGGCTGCCATCATCGTTGAAACGTGCCAGTGCAAGTTCCGAGATGCCACTGCCGTCGTCACTGGTACCCACAACAACAATTTTATCGTCGGATTGAATGGCAATGCCTGAACCGATGTCATTACCTGCAGAAAAACTGGTAGTCACCATACCATCATCGCTAAATGAGGTATCAAGGCTGCCATCGACGTTGAAACGGGCCACCGCGAATTCCGAGACGCCACTACCGCTGTCACTGGTACCCACGACTACAATTTTGTCATCCAATTGAACGGCAAGACCTGAACCGACGTCATCAGCAGCGGAAAAAAAAGTGGTTACTCTACCATCAACGTTAAAATTGGTGTCAAGGCTACCATCGACGTTGTAACGGGCCACCGCAAATTCCGATATGCCACTCCCGTTGTCACTGGTGCCTACAACAACGATTTTGTCGTCGAATTGAACAGCAATGCCTGAACCGACGTCATCAGCAGCGGAAAAGCTGGTGGTCACCCTACCATCACTGCTAAAAGAGGTGTCACGGGAAAGGGCGTCTGAAGCCTGGATGGCAACAATCAATAAGGTTAGCAAAGTGGAAATCGGAATAAAGGTATTTCTATTCATTTGATACCTCCTTTCTATATTCAACAATGATATTTAGAACAGCAAGAGTTATGCCATAGATAGTAAAGAAAAGAAGCGCCACTAATATAACTACAAATGCTATGACTTTATTTAAAATAGTTTTTGTATGATAAATTATTTTATTAATCATATTTCAGAAAGTGTTCGCTTTCATTACAGTTGGTGTACGAAATCGGGCAATTCGAAAATCATGGCTTGATTAGTTAACCTATTTCGGATGCGTCGGAAGCAGTGAATTTTCTTCCGCCTGTTGACCCACCGTCACAATTCGTTCCGCCGTTTTGCACGATGATTATGTATCCTTTTTGTTGAACATTTTAACCTTTAAGGAAATAAAAAACTACTGCACCGCTGGGTTCGTCAAGTGAGAGTGGTCGCTCCTGTATACCAGGTCGACCCAAAACTATTGTTAGGGTGTCGCGATCAATTTCATAAATTCCCAATATCGTCTTTCCCTTTTGCGAAAGCGCATAAGTATCATTGATTTGCAGATCGATCTTTTTCAAGACACAGTTGCTATTCAGTGTGAAGAGGCCTTCAAGCCACATATCGAAATCTTCCCGAATTAGAGAAAAATGATTGTCCTGAACGGTAAAGGTCCAATCAAGGAGCGGTTTTCGAATCTCACAACCTATCCATGGTCCTTCCAGTTCAGTTTGACAGTTGCACGAAATAAAAATCGCAACACAGAAGCAAGTAACTAGTATTGGATTACCGACATTGGATTTCATGGCTCCCCCTTCCTATGGGAGGGTTTCCTATTAGTCGTTATTTGTTGATAGATCTTCTAAGAACATTCTTGTCTTTGACAAATAACTTCCTTTTAAGCTTTCTTTGAAAGGTTTGATCTAGGCGGCTTTGACAAAGAGATGGATCGTATCATGGGCGATTCTCATTCTCAGGTTCTGATTCAATCTTCTTAAGTATTCTGCCTTTCTACCTCCAAAACTGTCTGCTAGGTCTTTTGCAATGCAGATATTCAGCCGTGCTTTATCTCGCCAGGACATTTTACTAGATGGATGAAGATGAATCTTTAACATGATACTGCCTCTTGGCTTTTGGGTATGATTCAACAAAGAGAAAATCTATTTTTATATGATAGCAAGTGGCGTGCCAGATTTTACAAGCTCAGCGAGTGAGGGATGATAACATGTATAAATTCCATTCATCTCGCGAGATAACTGAAAATTTTTACTTATAAAAAGAAATTAGCCGCAAGATCTTGTTATTCAAACAACTAGAAGATGAGAAAATATTAAGATTGAATCATGAGGATAGTAATTTATCTTTATCTAATTGTCGCCAATGGCGGGATCCCAATGAAATCTCTCCGCGGTATGCCGCGGAGTATCATGTTGTTAGGATTTAACTCACTTTTATCGCAGCAAGCTGCGGGGAATTAAACACAGGAGAGATTAAATGCTGGAGTCTATCAATTTAACTGTTCGGTATTGTTACAGACGGTGTTCGTTATCGTACAAGTAAGGAGATCAAAGATATTATTCCAAGGTCTCCGACATTGAGAAGGTCAGCCATTGATTTTCGGATCGATTCTGCATCTCAACCCAATCTTCATTATCCGTGATGCGAAGCTTATATTGGTAGGTTTGTCCCGGTTTTAAAATGCCTTCGGAGACGGTGTGGGAAAGCATATTCTGCGTCCGGCCGGTCCCGTAGATACGCTTGCCGGCGAGATCATTAATCACCAAGCGATAGTAAATTTCGCAATCCGGGTAATCTACTGCTGCCCATGAAAAGGTAGGGGTTTTGGTCGTGAGAATCGCTCCTTCGGCAGGCGAGAAGGTTGTAATATCAGGAAATGGGATCGCTCTGTTTACGGTTTGAAAATCGGTTGACGTCCCGCTTAATCCTTTGCCCGTAACGTGAAAGGTATACCTACCCGGCGCAGGCGGCCCTTCAATTCTATACCAAAAATCCCTAAACTGTTCTAAGTATCTGTATCGTGGGAGGGATACTCGTGATGGTGTACCGTCTGGGCCTGTCAGGGTCACCGTTATCGAATCGCTGGCACCCGGTAATGGACCATAAAAATTCTCTCCAATAACAATCTCAATGTACGTATTTAAACTTTTATCCGAGCTGCGAACCTGGAAAACATTACCCTCAATTTAAATGCCGGGCAATAAGGCAGGCTGATGATGGCCAGTAAATTATAATTTTAGAAAACGTTTTAGGCAGTATCGACTGGATTTTTTGAATATTCACTTCTTGGCTTTCCAGAAATTGATAAAATCCAAAGATAATCCTGACAATCCTGTTAATCCTGTCGAAAGGTAAAGCTAAAATTGAATCCGGGTCCTTAATCCTCACTTATAAGAGACCCGGAGCCGGATATCTTGGTATCGATCCGTGGCCGACCCTTGTAGTAAACATCACCGCTGCCGGAGATTTTTACAACCAAGGATTCAGCAGCGTGTACCCTGCAATCACCGGACCCGCTGATCTTTACTGAAACATTTTTGGCCTGCACCTCAAAGGCCTTGACTTCTCCCGATCCGCTGATTGAAACCGTATAATCCTCTGCCTTTCCCGAAAGATGGATCGAGCCTGAGCCGGATATCTTAGCCTCCAGCCTTCCCGTTTCTACCTCTAAATCCATATCACCGGATCCACTAATTTCCGTATAGAAAGCGTCTGCTATAAACAGGTCCTTGCCGCGCACAATACCGGAACCTGAGATGGCAACATCCTCTATATTTTTTACGGTGATAAAAACTTCAAATACGGTAGGCCTCAAATTGTGCTTACCGTGTGAGATTGTCAGCTTTTTGCCGCTCACATCGGTCTCAATAAGCGGCAGAATATTATCGTCGGTTTTAATTATTAGCGACTGCTCTTCTCCTTGGCTCAAAAAAACATTCCCGGAACCTTTCAAGTGTACTTTATTGAACTCCGAAACTTCCCTTTCATCTGTGATAATTCTTCCGGACCCTTCTACTGATTTTCCATTAATGACGATTATGCAGCCGGCAGTCATAATCGCTATAAATGTAAATAATGTTGATAATTTATAAATTTTCCTTTTCATAATCTCCTCCTGTCAAAATAGTATGTTATTCACTATGGTTGCACCATGGACTTTTTGAATACCAATCTCTTTTGTTCTTCGCTGGGTGTTATAGCCCCAATTAGGTAATTCTTAAACATAAGGGACATCTTACTCCAAATTCTCTGCTAAGGTAATCGTTTTCCACTCGCTGTTGGTACGGTTCTGGACCTGATGCCAGTCTCTATGGTCGGCGACTCGCACCCTCCAGATATAAGTATGTCCGGGTTTCAATATTTTCGCCGGTACGGTATGCGAAAATATATCTACAAAATAATTCGTGTTATAAACCCGTTCAGTCATCGAAGGGTTCCAGATCTCCAGGCGGTAGTAGATAGGGACCTCAGAATAGTCGACGGGTTCCCAGAACAACGTAGGCGCTTTTGTGTTGATGATTTCCTCTTCTGCCGGAGATAACAGACCTGTCACCGGACTTGGCATGCTTCGGACGTCATAAATGATATCCGTTGCCGTACCGCTCCTGCGACCGCTGGTGATGGTAAATGTATAGTTACCGGTTTCAGGAGCGCCGGGAATGCTGATCCAAAAATCTCTCAACTGGGGTAAATAAATGAATTCATTTTTGCTGAATGGCAGGTCACCCTTAGGTCCGGTGACCGTAATCGAGTCGATGTCACCGGGTAAATTACCGGTGAAATCCTTTCCGATTAAAATATCAATATTGGTGTGTAAACTTTTATCGGGCTCACGTACGGTTTGGATTCTAGCAGAGGTTGGAATTACCTCGGTGGTTCCGGCCATTGTAAAGGTTTGCCACTCGCTCAGGGATCGATTCTGTATTTCGATCCAGTCATCGCTGTCAATTGCCCGGACCCGCCATCGATAAGTTCGGCCGAGCTTCAAAATGCCCGCCGGAACCTTGTATGAAAGCATGCCCTGCACCCTGTTTGTTGAAAAAACGCGCTTTCGCGAAGGGCTTTCAATGATTAGCCGATAATAAATCTCTGTGTTCGGATATTCGACCGGTCCCCAGGAAAAGGTGGGCGACGTGTCAGTCAGGATTTCACCCTCAGCCGGAGTGAAGGTGTTGACATCCGGTATGGGGAGTGTCCGGTTCATGAACTGGAAGTCTGTCGCTTTGCCGGTCAAGCCTTTACTTGTCACCTCAAACGTATATTTACCCGGAAGGGGGGAGCCCTTCAGTTCAAACCAAAAGTCTCTATGTTGATCATAATAAACGTACGGCGGCAATTCTATCGGTTTTGAAACCCCGTCTGGGTCTGTAACGACGATGCTTATCGAGTCAATGTCATCCGGCAAATCGCCGCTGAAACTGTCCCAAACAAGGATTTCAAGGTTGGTATTAAGCTCCCCGTCGGACTCATGAGTTTGGTGAACGACAGCGGTGATAGGGATACCGGAAACTAACGCGGGGTCGACGATGGTCTGTAAATATACCTTATCATACCAATTGCCGCTAGCCATGACACCACGATAATTCTTTATATGTGATACTTTTTCCAATGGATTTTTGTTGACTAAAATCAAATCCGCTCTTTTACCAACCTCAATGGTTCCGAAATCATTCTTTCCGGTCATCGCTGCGGCGACGGATGAAGCATTGACAGTGCCGGCTGCAATGGCTTCATATGGGGTAAATCCATTTTCCACCAGAATGCGAAGCTCGTCATGAATCGAAAAGCCCGGCACAATGCCCATTTCGCCGGTCCCGGCATCCGTTCCCAAAACAAGAGGAATTGCCGCTCGGTGTAGTTCTATCAACAGGGTTTTATCCAGGCCATATTTAAAAGGCACCAGCTCTTTGATTCCTTTAAATTGTATCTGATGTTTTTCCTTTCCTTGAAGGAAGGCGTGTTTGTACTTTTGAGGTAAATACTTGCTCTCCGAACGTGCCAGAAACTGGTCGGCTTCGAACAATTTTTGAACGATGACGTCATCTACGACCAGGGTGGTGCATACCGGAATGTTGGCTGATTTTACCTTATTTATGACAGTAGAAAGACGCTCTCTTTGATCATTAGTTAGATCTTTGATATCAAATCCCGACGATACCTGATGTTGTTTTATTGCTTGGTGAATAACGTAAGGCAGCCACTCTTCCGGATTCAGATTCTTGGTTCTGTCGAAATTGATGAGTTCAAAACTTAATTCCTCAACGTGGGCGATTTCGTCCATGCCGGTGGCGATAACGCCATCCAAACCAACTGCAAATGGAATATGTCCAATTGTATATAATTGGTGCTTTTTGGCTATCTCCATGGCCTTTTGGTAATCTTCCTTTGACAAATATGAGTAAAGCTTAGTGCAGTCATATCCGGATTTGCGTTTTAATAAGAGTTCGGGAGGATTTTTCTCATGCCCTCGAATTGTTGGAGCAGCAACATACAAGGTTGGGCCGACTCGTTTACCAGCATTAATTTCTTTTTGCCATTGCAGCATGAAATCACGTCCATCGAGATCCCTAACCGTGGTTACGCCATTCGCAATATATAGATCCAGTGGGGAAATCGGCCATTCTCCCTTCAGATGGACATGCATATCTGCCAATCCGGGCATTAGGTAAGCACCATCACCATCGATAACTTTGGCACTTCGCGGTATTTCTATTTTATTGGCTGGGCCAATTTTAAATATACGGTCACCTTTGACCAGGACTGTTTGATTCTCAACGATCTTCTCTTCCGTCATGGGCACGAGGCTGACATTTTGAAATGCTGTGATCTTCTTATCCTGCCCGCATGCCGTAAGGAGCAGAAATAGAAAAATGATCGGCCAAAATTTTTGGAATGGATTCATAATTTTTACTCATAGCGCAGCGCATCTATAGGATTTGCTCTGGCAGATTTTATAATTTGCGCCAGCACCGCTACAAGTCCCACCAGCGTGGTTAGCGCGCCTACAAAAGCGAAAATACCAGGACCGATCGTAAAGGAATAGGCCCATGCATATTGCAAAATTTTATTGAGCAGAAAAAAAGCGACCGGCCAGGCAATTACGTTGGCGATCACAATCAATCCAATAAACTCTATCAGGTAAAGGCGAATTATCTCAGATACGGTCGCTCCGTGCGCTTTTCTTATTCCGATTTCTTTGGTTCTTCGTTGAGTGGCATAGGAAACAAGTCCTCCCAGTCCCAGACAGGAAAAGATCGTCGTAAAAACGGCAAAGCTTCCGATCAGGGCTGCGGCTTGTTTTTCTCCACGCAATCCATGGTTGAACCGGTCGTTTAGCAAGAAGTATTCAAATGGCTGCTCCGGTGAGAAGATCCGCCATCGGTTTTCCAAGTAGTTAAGTATCTCAGCAAGGCCGTCATTTGCTAGTTTAACGTATAAAAAGTTGAGATAACGCGGGTGCAAATAAATGACACTGGGTGAATTTTTGTAAAAAAGATTTTTAAAATGAAAATCTTTGACAACGCCGACCACCGTTCCAGTCTTACCGTGAAATGTTAATTTTTTTCCGATGGGGTTTTGCCATTGTAACTGGCGCGCAGCAGTTTCGTTGATAATGCAGCCAGCACTGTCGTTATAAGTGCGTGAAAAACTTCTCCCTTTTACCACCTTCATTTCAAGCAATTCAATAAAGCCATAGTCAATCGCATAGGCGTTCATGGTCCGGGCGTCATTTTTATCTGCGCCCTGCGGTACGACCTGCAGCTCTGAATTCCAGTCAATGGGCAACCACACTGCTGCGGATACCGAATTGATAGCCGGGTGTCGACGAAGGTCTTCTTGCAACGGTCTTAGTTTCCATCTGGAAAAATTCGTTCCCAGCGCCACCACGAGCACCCGATGCCTATTGTAGCCCAGATCGATGTTGCGAAGGTAATTGTATTGCTTGAATATGGTCAGCGACAGCAACACCAAAAGTATTGATGCGAAAAATTGCAACACGACAAGTGTTTGACGAATTCGGGTGCCTTTTTTACCGGCGAATAGACGTCCTCTCAAAATCTGGTCCGGACAAAATCCGGACAAGAAAAATGACGGATAGCTTCCAGCAATTGTTCCCACAATAATGGCCACGAATAAAAGTTTTATAATCAAAAAGTTATTGGACCAGATCCCGGGACTTGCAGGAATTTTATCCTCAGCTGTTAAGTAAAGAAAAAGAGGGCGCATCATCTCAGAGAATACCTGCGCCAGGACCAATGAAATGAGTGCTATTAGAATCGATTCGCTTAAATATTGCCAAATCAACTGCCGGCGGGAGGCACCGGCAGCTTTTCGCACACCGATTTCTTTGGCCCGGGTCAAGTACTGAGCCGTCGTTAGATTCATAAAATTGAAGCAGACGACAAGCAGCAGTACAATCCCGATTGCGAGAATAAGATAATAAACCATCTTTGAATCCTGGCGCCATATGCCTCGGATGGGCAGCGATTTAAGGTATTGATCGACCAATGGAAGAAGATACAGGTGTTTTGGAAAGACCGGGGATTTTGACAAGTTTTTTTCAGTAAAGCTCTTAAATTTATGTCCCAACCTCTTTAGGTTGACCTGCTCAGCAAGTCGGACATAAGTTGCACATTTGGTACTCCAGTCAAATTCCCAGTTAAATGTATTTGAAGAGACGAGCATCCCATATTTCAAACTCGAATTAGAGGGGACATCTTTGGTTACGCCGGTGACGGTGAGCCAGTATATATCATTAAGCCTCAATGGCTTTCCAATCGGATTTTCGGTTCCGAAATACCTGTGGGCTATTGATTCGGTCAACACCACGGACCCTGGCTTTGATAAGGCGGTTTTAGGTCTGCCATCGACCATTTTGAAAGAGAAAAGCGAAAAAAAATTGGCGTCCACTCCCCAAACCGAGCCTTCCTCGGCATAAAATCTACTATCTTCGCTCCTGACAATCCACCGTCCTGTCGGAATCAATCGGGTCGCATCTGCTATTTCTTCAAATTCATTTATCAGGAATCTGCGAAGCGGCGCGGGTGCGAGAGCCGAGTGACGTTCATCTGCAGTACCTGATGGAAGCACCTGTACGATGCTGTGGATTCGATCGGCATCTTTGTGAAACCGGTCAAAACTAAAATGAAATTCGACAGTTTCCACAATTAAGCTGAAAATAGCAAGCCCGATGGCCAGCCCGGTGATGTTGATAATCGAGTAGCCTTTGTGCTTAATGATGTTGCGAATAGCTATTTTGAAGTAGTTTAAAATCATAGTAACTGGCTCACGGCGCAGGATGCGAGGTGAAAGGTTTTCTATTAACCTCCTGATCTAGGGCCTTGTGCCCTGTGCCTTGCGCCTTATGTCGTTATTATTCATACCTCAACGCCTCAACTCGCAACCCCTAACACGAAACCCGCAACGCGAAACTCACAACCCGCCTATATTTCCGACAGCGGCCGCATATGGCGGTCATACTTATCCTTCAGATTTTCCGTCACAATGTGCCCATCAAACAGATGGATCACCCGGTTGGCATAATCCGCATAAGCGGCGGAGTGGGTCACCATCACAATGGTGGTGCCCTTTTCATTCAGATCCACCAGTATTTTCATCACCTCATCACCATGGGTAGAATCCAGGTTCCCCGTAGGCTCATCTGCCAAAATAACCTTGGGGTTGGCGATGACAGCTCTTGCGACGGCAACACGCTGCTGCTGTCCACCGGATATTTGCTGGGGGTAATGGTTTTTGCGCGGCATCAGCTCCAATTGCGCCAGGGTGTTATTGACCTTCTTTTTACGATCAGACGCAGAAACCTTCAAATACAACAGCGGTAGTTCGATGTTTTCAAAAACCGTCAATTCATCAATGAGGTTAAAGCTCTGGAAGACAAAACCAATGTTGCCTTTGCGCAAATTGGCGCGTTTCTTCTCGGAGTACCTAGAGACCTCCGTGCCCATGAAGTAATATTCGCCGTCAGTGGGATTGTCGAGCATACCGGCAATATGCAGAAAAGTTGATTTGCCGCAGCCCGATGGCCCCATGATAGCGACAAACTCGCCATCCTGTATTTCCGCATTCACATTGTTCAATGCGGTGGTCTCTACTTCTTCGGTAGTAAAGACTTTTGTCAGGTTTTTTGTTTTGAGCATTGGATTCCTCCCTTATTAATCACTGGGGCACTCCGATAAATCAGCGACCATCAGCTGGGGGTATGAGGAAAGCCCCTCGAAGGGGCCGCGGAGCCATGCTCTGCTGGTGATCGCTGATTTTTTTTAAGCTTAAACGGGCAGGTAGATTCTCTAAATGAACATAATTGATTATAAAATTATGAGCAAAGGGTGTGCCAGCGCTCTTTTTTAGGGGTTTGGCCCATGTACATCTTTTACCTATTGAATAAATTGGTAAATTTTGGAGATCAAGTAGATTCAAGTATTTATTTTGCCGAATACAAGTTGACTGGCGCGTGCAGAGTGTCCGCTATCGAACAATAAGTGTACGAAAACGTACAGTTGTGATATGTCATTGCTACGACCGGAAATGGCCCTACTATCAAAAAGGTATGGTGGCAAGAAGACATAAAATAAAATTTAATGATTGCAATTTATTAAGCATCATGCAGTTAGCGGTGACAAGCAAATCCTTTTCGGAAGTGAAATCCTATAAATTGGAATGATTTTAGCAGTTATTCAAAATTAATTCGCAACCCCAGAGGAATAGGCTTCGTATTCCACAGGGCAGACAGACAATCACGGACGCACCCCGACAATCGGTTTAAAGAAGAACAACGTCTGTGTATTTCTGTGTGGGTCTGTGGCTAATTTAATTAACCGATAGAAACAGGAATTATGCTATGGCTAAAAAAATCGGCAACATACTGGTTGTGGATGACAATGAGGATCTGCTTCTGGCGGCGCGCTTATTTTTAAAACAGCATTTTTCCCTGGTCCATACCGAGCAGGATCCGGAAAACCTTCCCACGCTGTTGAACAATGAAAATTACGACGTTATCCTGCTGGATATGAATTTCACCATGGATGCGACCAGCGGTGTTGAGGGATTTATGTGGCTTGACAAGATTTTGCAGATTGATCCATCCGCCGTTGTCATATTGATTACCGCCTTTGGTGATGTGGAGATGGCGGTTAAGGCCGTCAAGTCTGGTGCAACTGATTTTGTGCTCAAGCCCTGGCAAAATGAAAAATTGCTGGCGACAATATCATCTGCCTTGAATTTGAGGTATTCAAAGCTGGAGGTGGACAGATTGCGTTCTCGTGAAAAGCAGTTGAGCCAAGACATCGATCAACGATATCACGATATGATCGGTGTGAGCCCGGCCATCCAGAAGGTTTTTGCCACCATTGAAAAGGTCGCTGCCACCGAGGCGGATATATTAATTCTCGGCGAAAACGGTACCGGCAAGGAATTGGTTGCAAGAGCGCTGCACCGGCAGTCCCCGAGAGCTGATGAAGTATTTATCAGTGTGGACATGGGGGCCATCGCCGAGACCCTTTTTGAGAGCGAATTATTCGGTCACATGAAGGGAGCCTTCACTGATGCCAGAGAGAACCGCCCGGGTAGATTTGAACTGGCCTCCGGCGGAACACTATTTCTGGATGAAATAGGCAATCTTTCACTGGCCATGCAGGCAAAATTGCTAAGCGTTCTGGAAACGCGGCGGGTGACCCGACTGGGGTCGAATGCCGCCCGCGATATCGACATTCGGCTAATATGTGCGACCAACATGCCTATTTATGACATGGTCGCGAAAAACGATTTTCGGCAGGATCTCTTGTATCGCATCAATACGGTTGAAATTATTCTGCCGCCGCTTCGCGAGCGGCAGGAAGATATATCGCTCCTGGTGGACCATTTTTTAGGGATATTTTCAAAAAAGTATCAAAAAACCATCACCAGAGTGAGTGCCCCGGCATTGAAAAAATTAGAAAGATACCAATGGCCGGGGAATATTCGCGAACTCATTCATACCCTGGAACGGTCCGTAATCCTGGCAGAATCCCAAATGCTGCAGCCATTGGATTTTTTGTTTCCCGAGACCGAAAAAGCAGCTGACAGTATGGTATTTGAAAACTATAATCTTGAGGATGTTGAAAAAGCAGTCATTCGAAAGACGCTGAAAAAGCATGAAGGCAATATATCGCATGCGGCCAAGGAACTTGGATTAACGAGAACTTCGTTGTATCGAAGGATGGATAAATACGGATTATGAAATATAGGTTGAGCGGTTCAACATGCATGGTTCCCGGTTAAAGTGACCTAACCTTTGAACCCTGAAACTCTGAACCCGTGAACGGTTACTTAATATGAAGCGCTTCCATATCAACTGCATCACACGCGTACTGCTTCTCGGTGGAACGCTCTGTCTTTTGGCTCACCTGTTTTTCAAAACAAACTTTATTGCAGCTGCCATTTTTACCCTCCTGATGGCGGTTTACCAAATTTTCAATTTGATTCGATATGTTACCAAAACCAACAGGGACTTGACCCGTTTTTTACAATCCATCAAATATTCCGACTTTTCACAGTCATTTACCGACAATTATAAAGACTCAGGGTTTGAAGAATTACACGCTGCATTCACCGAAGTCATCAAAGAATTTGAACGGGCAAAGTTAGAAAAAGAAGAGCACTTGAGATTTTTACAAACCATTGTCGATCACGTCGGCATAGGGCTGATCGCTTTCAACCCGACAGGAGAGGTTGAATTGCTAAACAATGCCGCCAAGAAATTATTAAAAATCCACCGGCTTGGAAATATACGCGATCTTGACGCCATCAGCCACAGATTGGTTCAAAAACTACTTGAGCTGTCTCCCGGTGGAAACGATCTGGTAAAATTACAGCAAGAAGACGATTTGTTGCAGCTTTCCATATATGCCACGGGATTCGTTTTACACCAACAGCAACTAATGCTGGTTGCGATGCAAAACATTCAAAACGAACTAGAAGAAGAAGAGATGAAATCCTGGCAAAACCTGATTCGGGTTCTCACTCATGAAATTATGAACTCCATCACACCGATTGCCTCACTGTCCTCAACCGCATACGGACTGCTAAAAGATGGACGTGAATGTGAAATACCGGAATCTATGAACGAAACCATCGATGATGTCCGTCACGCGGTCAACACCATCGAAAAACGCAGCAAAGGACTGCTGACGTTTATTGAAAATTACCGAGAGCTCACTCGAATTCCGAAACCGGAATTTAAAATGGTTAAAATCAAAGATCTTTTTGAAAGAGTCGATCATTTGATGAAAGACCAATTCGAAGCCTATTCGATTAATTTTAATATGAAAATTGATCCAGAAAGCCTTGAGATAACGGCAGATCCGGCATTGATCGAACAGGTGTTGATCAATCTATGTAAAAATGCCTTGGAAGCGGTCAACGGCGTAACCCGTCCAAGAATAGAGCTAAAGGCCGGGACAGACGGGTTGGGTAATCCGGTTATTAAAGTTGTTGATAATGGGAAAGGTATAACTGAAGAGGTTGCCGAAAAAATATTTATCCCGTTTTTCACAACCAAGCAGCAAGGTTCCGGTATCGGACTGAGCTTATCACGGCAGATTATGCGCCAGCACAAGGGGACCTTGAGCGTTAGCTCAACCCTTGGACAGGAGACGGTGTTTTCGCTGCGATTCTAAAAAAATTAAATAACCACAGACCCACACAGATAAACACAGAAATTTTTATCGGACTTCGCCCGCATTAATACAGGATTAGCATGACAGGCTGGCCTCGCCCGAGGAAAACCGCATATCTGGAGCGTGAAATTCAATGAATGATATTCTCGCAATTTCAAATCGGCGATATGCTGGGTGCTTTACATCACTCTTATTCCAGCCCCTTGTGTACCTTTCGCTGATCTTAACCATCGCTGCCTGCAGCGCACCGGAGCGGCGGTTGATTAAGAACCCCGATATGAATCAGTGGAATGCGACCAAACGGCGTTATGTGAATCTGTTTCAACCGCAATACGGCTATCTCGAGGAAACGGAATCTGACCAGATCGAGTTTCGCAAACCTCATGAAATGGGAACTCGAAAATATGCCATACTTTATGATCCCAGGGGAGATATTGACAGATCGAAAGGGTATGATGCCTCTGAATACACGGTGTCACCGGAACTCGATCTGATTCATAATCCCACCCACGACGTTCAGATAACATGGATAAGACATGCAACCTTTTTGATTCAGCTGGGAAAAAAATATCAGATCCTGGTAGATCCGGTCTTGGCTCAGGTAGACGGCATGACAGGTGTTCTAATGAAGTTTGTAGATTTCGCTGAGCTTCATGCAGAACCACCAATTACAATTCAGGAGCTTCCACTTGGCGCTGATTCAATAGAAGGCAATCCGCAGAAAAAAAATATCGTCGCCATTTCCCACGATCACTATGATCATTTGAACTTTAATACGCTTAAACAGTTGCCTGAGAATACGCTCTATTATGTACCATTGGGTCTGGAGAC
This sequence comes from Desulfobacterales bacterium, assembly GCA_050124355.1. Classification (GTDB taxonomy): domain Bacteria; phylum Desulfobacterota; class Desulfobacteria; order Desulfobacterales; family JAFDCJ01; genus JAFDCJ01. Next base: position 18,502 of record JASFFJ010000039.1, read on the forward strand.
GGAATTTCCCCGTCGGTATTTGGATGTTACCGGCATGGATTGGTATACCAAAGATGCCCTCGACGATCTCACAATCTACTTTCTTCCCGCCAATCATCGCTCCGGACGCTCATTATATGAAATGAATCAAACCCTGTGCAATACGCTTTTGATAAAATGCGACCTGAAAATATCGAACTCCGCATCCTCAAAATGGGAGAAACAGTTAAAATTCAGAACGACTGACGTGTCGTAAATCTGGTGAAACACCGCTGTCTGTGGTTACGCCAACAATACCGAATGTAGGGCGAATCGTTCTGAATTTTATTTCTTAGTGGATTTATAATCTGGAATCACAGGATTTTTTTAGGCCATATTCTTGATGAGCCGCATGGAATAATGGCCTCCAGCTCGCAGCGCCTGCGCCCTGGAGAGAATGGTGACCTGCGCCTCAAACCGCGAGCAGCGCTTCATCTTTCAAGGTATGACCGAATTTAGCCACCACGTCATTGACCGTTAATTTTGCTTTCTCTTCCCCCTTGATATCAAGTTGAACCCTGCCCTGGTGTAACATAATCATCCGGTTGCCATACTGGATCGCCTGTTGCATGTTATGGGTAATCATCAAGGTGGTCAGGTTATTTTCACGCACAACGGTATCGGTCAATTCCAACACCTTGGCAGCGGTTTTGGGGTCGAGAGCGGCAGTATGTTCATCGAGCAAAAGCAGCTCAGGCATCATTAAAGTCGTCATCAGCAGCGTCAAAGATTGACGTTGACCACCGGAAAGCAAACCAACGGACTGGGTTAAACGATCTTCCAACCCCAGGTCCAACATTTTTAAAATTTTGCTGTAACGCGCACGCCTGCTTTTGGTGACACCCCACCTTATCCCCCGTTTTTTGCCTCTGAGTTCGGCCATACAGAGATTCTCTACAATGCTCATCTCCCCTGCTGTCCCCATTGTGGTATTCTGGAAAACACGGGCCAAATGGGATGCTCTCTTATAATCCGGTTGCCGGGTGACATCCTCATCATTGATTCGAACAGAGCCTTCATCGGGCGGATAGGTTCCGGCAACGAGATTGAGCAAGGTTGTTTTGCCGGCGCCGTTAGAACCAATAATTGTCACAAACTCTCCTTTTTCGACCGTAAGATTGACGGAGTCCATGGCGCGTTTTTCATCCTGGGTACCGGCATTGAATATCTTGACCAGGTCTTTTAGCTCCAACATCGGGGAGGCCATTTTTTTATATTCCTCTCAATTTCAACTTCTTCTCCTTTACACCGCGAATGGCCGGGATGGCGAGGGCAATTAAGACCATCAATCCGGTGGCGATCTTCAAGTCGGTGGGGGCCAGTCCTATCCGCATTCCAAACGCGATAATGAGCCGATAGAGAATCGATCCAACCACCACCGCCAGAGTCAACCTGACAACGCTCCTGGGCTTGATCAGCGCTTCTCCAATGATGATCGATGCCAAACCGGCAACAATCAATCCGATACCCATGCCAACATCGGAAAATCCCTGATCCTGAGCAATCAGAGCGCCGGATAATGCGATCATACCGTTGGACAAACCAAGCCCGAAAATGGTGGCCGTATCGGTATTCACTCCCAAGGAACGAATCATTTGTTCGTTATCACCGGTAGCTCTCAGGGCCAGGCCGTACTCCGTGTGCAAAAAGAGATCCATACCGATTTTGCAGAGAAGCGCCACCAGGAAAAAGAAGATGATGACCGGTATATCGCGGGAAATATCCATATTTTCCATGGGGGTAAAAATCGTTTTCGCAGTAATCAGGGGAATATTCGCCCGCCCCATAACTCTCAGGTTAATGGAATAGAGCATCGTCATCATCAAGATCCCGGACAACAGAGAGTTGATTTTGAGTTTGGTCGCAAAAATTCCGGTACAGCAGCCAGCAATAAAACCGGCCACGATTGCCGCCAAAGTGGCAACCATGGGGCTGGCGCCTTCAAGGATCAGTCGAGCGGCGACCGCTCCCCCCAGCGGGAAGCTGCCGTCGACCGTTAAATCAGGGAAGGAAAGGATGCGAAAGGCAAAGGCAATACCAAGAGCAGCCAGTGCATAGGCGAACCCTTGCTCAA
>JASFFJ010000040.1:0-20564 GCA_050124355.1 Desulfobacterales bacterium
TAATCCTTCCATTTTTTTGTTAGGATGGGCGATAATGCGAAAATATTCGTCGAATACGAATACATCCCCTTTTTGAATTCGAATTGATTTGATCCACTCAAGTGAATTGTTTTGTGATTCTGTCTCGCTGAAGATTCCCTGATGATGCAGCCGTTGATTCATTTCAAACACTGATATGCATAGATCCGCAATATATTTCAATCGCTCTTTCAGCACCATGATCATGTCGAACTTATCATAAAGAAGTTTGTTGTAGCCTGCTTGAATATTCAAGTCAACTAGCTGTAATACATTCTGTGCCAACGATTCTTCAGCTTTAAGGATTGTCTTCTCAACATCCCTACTCGTATAGAACACAATCACTAGTCCGGTAATGGACATGATAAGCGTTATAAAAAAAATCATTTTTGTCTTTAGCGAAGAGAACATTGATTGCTAATCCCTCTTATCGATCCGAATCTTCGATGGCATTAAAAGGATATTTAAACTCATTCGTTTCGTTCCTATGGAATTTTTTTTGAATTTGAATTGCCATCTCTTCGGCTTTCGTCTGTCTTTCAGTGCGCCCATGATACCGAGTAGCGGCGTTTGAATGGCCAAACGGTTTGGTTGCGTGTTTGGTCGGAACATTCGATTGACGATCAGCCATGCATAAATGCCGAAATCTATATGCTACTATCGGCTAGTAAAATTAATTCTTTATAGTTTTATTTTTGCCTTGTCGACCATTATGGAACTAGCAAAAAATCAGTTAAGTTTTTTGAATCTTGACCGATGAATAGGTTGTCGTCATGTTCTGTCCTAAGTCTCATCACCCCCATATAAAATTGTGGAGGAGCTTTTGGAGAAGATTGAATTTAGTAAATTTACATCCTTTGGTAACAACTTTGTAGTCGTCGATGAGACCCAGCGGTTACAATTGCATGAAAACGAAAAGTCACCTTTTTCCTGTCAAGTAGCCAATGTTAACTTTGGTGTAGGTGCGGATGGTGTTCTTTTTTTGCAGCCCTACCGTAGCGATGTTTTGGCAGAAATAAACACTATTCGTCATTATTGGGACGAACTTCCTTTATACTCTCATTTAGATGTAATATTTCGGATTTTTGAACCCAATGGTGTCGAATCGTTCAGCTGTGGAAATGGGCTCATGTGTCTGGCTAACTATTTAAATCGCAAATATCGTGTGGAATCGACGCGAATTCTAACTCAAATCCCAACCCGACAACCCAAGGTAATTACCATCGGCACTGATTCTCTCAACGCCAGAAATTGGGTGAATTTGGGCTCTCCCGGACGAATTCCTCGAGATGTTGTTAGTCCGATAGACATAACGCCTTTAGACGATGACATTGACACCATTAACGACATTTCCATCACCTTTCGTGAGGGAGATTTACATCCTTTTTCTAATCGTACATCCCTAAAGTTGAACGGATTCTTGGTTTATACTGGAGAGCCCCATTTGGTAATCTTCCCAGAGACCGGTTTTTCCATCAGTGAACTCCAAAAATTCTTTTTTATATCTTCTCACCAGACGACTTCGGCGATTAATTCACAAGAACGCCGGATTAGGTTTGGTTCGTGGTTGATTGACCATATCGGAATGCAACTCAACAAGCAGTACCCACATATTTTCCCCAACGGCATCAATGTTAATTTTGTCAACATACCTGCCAAGAACAACGCTATCGAATATCGATGTTTTGAAAGGGGCATCAACAAAGAGACCCTCGCCTGCGGAACCGGCGCATTGGCATCGTCATTTGTTTCCCAGCGTCTAGGGTTGACCAAAGAAGGTCAGGTTTCTGTATGGCCGCATCGTTGTCGCTGGTACGACCCCAAAGCGCTTATTTTAGTGGATCAGAATAAACAACAATGGTCATTGTATGGAAAGCCAGCGATGCTTTTGGATGGGATCTTTATTGTTGATAAGGTTTTGGCTCGCCGGTTAGCAGCTTTAGAGGCCGAAAATATAATTCTCGATCATGGCCACCAACTAGAACACGAAAATATTCATCATTTGGCCAATGCTAACCATTAGCCTCAATAATATCAGTCAACGTTATTACAAGTAGAGGAGCGACGTTCTTCTGCTATTAATTTACAATTTTCAACAATTATTAAGACGGGATTCAGAGATGAGACGAGAAAAAAAGAGGAAAAAAGCAGACATGAAAAAAGGTAAGAGTCGTTCCTTTAAGTACAAATTAATTATTAGCTCGGTTATTTTGTTTATACTTGCCGTGGGCTTTAACACCCTTTTTACCTTGACGTCATTAGAAAAGCTTTATGTAGAAACAAATGTTTCCGAATATCGAGTTATTGCCAAGGATTTAAAAAGAAATATCCAAAATGGTCTTTTTTACGGCAAAACTTTTTTAAATTTTTATGGGATGGATAAGCTGTTAGCGACCGAAAAACGGAAGTTATTAAAAAAAGTCACCAGGGGCGATCATGGATTGGTCACACCGGAAAAACAGCTACAGAATGATGATATTGAAATATCGATCGCAAATGAAAACGGTGTTATTATTTACAGTGACCATGATCACCGCATCGGCCAAAAACTGCCAGAATCGCTATTGCCCCTCCAAACTAAAAATAGCCAGGAAAATGAAAAGAATCAATCAAAGTACCCTGATTTTACAAAATACAAGAATTCCTATTTTACCACACTGCCCATAAAAAATCACAATGACCAACACGTCGGCATTATTTCCATTTCATTCAATGAAAAGCAGATAAAGGATTTCCTCGAAAATATTTTTACAACCAATAGCCTAACCATCATACTTATATCCGTCATTAGTATTACGGCCTTAATCTTTCTGTTGGCAATGCTACCGATGGATGCGAAGCGTTTTTCAAAATTAAAGATTTCCTTTATTGTCTTTTTTATTATCTGCTCGGCCCAAGTGTTATCCTCGGGTTTTATGACCTACATTTTTAAAGATCATTTTATTGAGATAAGCAAAGACAATTCTGAAGCCCTGACAAACATCGTCAAGCGAGACATCGAATATCTGCTAAATAACGGTATTCATATAGACCATCTTGTAAAAATGGATACCTATCTACGCCGGATTATCATTACTACCGCGGAGCTTAATGACATTACCCTTTATGATCACAACGGTCATCCGCTTTACCGTGCCACCAAAACCAGTAAAACCGATTTTCAAAAATCAAAAAATGCCTATACACAATGGTTGGAAGCCACCAAGCCTCTGTCAAACACCGAATATAATGCCAAGGCTGACTTATTTAGCACAGATCAATATGTTGGATATATTTCAACGAATACTTCGAGATCCATTTTATTCAAAAAAGTCATAGATATCGCGATGGATTCACTGACAGTTCTGGTCATTTCCATTCTCTTTTCAGTGGAGATGCTCATTCTAATATTTAAATATATGGAAAGACAGGCCCAGATATCCGAGAATAAAGATAGTCGTCATGTTATTCACTACGGCGTTATGAGGCCAGTGGCATTTCTCTTCCTTTTTGGTGTGGATATTTCGATCTCGTTTATCCCCCTCCATATGCAAAACCTTTATTTACCCTTTTTGGGTTTATCGCGGGATACCATTATGGGACTTCCTATTTCGGCCGAATTTTTGTTTGCCGGTATTGGAATCCTGATTGCAGGAGGCTGGCTGGATCGACGAGGTTGGCATGAACCATTCATTGGTGGTTTGTTAATGGCCAGCTTGGGATTTGTCTATTCCGGTTTGGCACCGAATGTGCTGCATTTCATTGTTTCCAGAGGTCTCGTGGGATTAGGCTACGGTTTGGGCCTTATGGCTGCCCAGGCCTTTGTTATCACGTATAGCGACAACAAGACTAAAACCCAAGGTCTTGCCAACCTGTTGGCTGGTGTTTTTGCTGGGGGTATCTGCGGTGGGGCCGCCGGAGCGATGCTGGCTGAGATGGTTGGTTTCAAAATGACATTCCTCTTTGGTTCCTTCATTCTTTTGTCCGTCATCGCATACACTATTTTTTCGATGCGCAATGCGATGCAAAAACCAAAACCTCGCTCGGTTGTGGACCAAAAGAGTCCGAATCAGGCAGCGCAAGCCGGTTCATCGGGATTCGCGAATGTTACCAATTTTCTATCCAATCGTATCGTACTCAGTCTCATCTTTTTTAGCGGTCTGCCTGCTGCAATTGCCGTCGTGGGCTTTATGAATTACTTTATCCCGGTTCATTTAAGTCGAATCGGTGTATCTCAATCCACCATCGGCCAGGTTCAAATGATTTACGGGATATGTTTAATTTATATTGGTCCACTTATCAGCAGATACGTAGACGCATCGCAAGATAAAAAACGCTATGTGTTTTTGGGTCTGATATTAGGCAGCTGTTCATTTTTGATATTCGTTGTTTTAGATGGTGTCGCATCTGCCGCAGTGGCTGTGTTTATATTAGGATTATCCAGCAGTTTTGTCTTGGCTTCCCAAATCGTTTATGCCTTGAAGTTGAAGGTGACACAAGAATTGGGAGAAGGAAAGGCTATTGGCTTATTCCGATCCACAAGCCGTATTGGTCAGATGTTAGGGCCTGTAATTTTCGCAACTCTGTTTGCAGCAACAAATGTTGACCAAGGAATTACCTACTTTGGTCTTTTCTATCTGCTGACTGCCTTTATTTTTATCCTATTAACACAAAAAGATAAGGAGAAAATAATTCTAGAAGATGGCTAATACAGCATACGCCGGCGATATCAATTCATATCGCCACAATCAACCCAGCACGGTAGAGGAATATCTTGAAGTCACATGTCTAAAATCACCAGGAATAAATAGTGCTATTTATGAATATGGTGATGTGACCCTCAAAAATTATTTAAGAAGACTTCAACCTAACTTGCAAAATACTTATCAATCACGAAAAGATTTAATCAGTATTGTTTACCAATATACAAAAGAAACTTTAGGGGAGGCGCTAGCAACCCGCACAGCAAGTGATTTATCGGAAAATCCGGTTGTTTTGACCGCCAATCACCATGGCATAGATTACTTCTCTCATTCTTTCCAGGGAAGTCTCCTGTATTCATTGGCACAGAGCATACGCTCTAAACCATTAAAGACAGTACCGGTTTTTTCTTGCGCCAACATCCCGCTTGACAATGCAACTTATCCGCAAGGCCTGCTCTTATATCAGGTCGAGGCAAAACAATTAGGAACAATGCCAAGAAAATTGCCTGTGTTTTCAAACAGATTAAGACGACAACTCGTCAGCAGTGCACCATCCTTTGATGAAGAAATGGTTAAACGCGCCAGAAAGCGTTTAAATAAATTGGTCAACGATGGACACATTTCTGATAACATTCGGGACACAGCAGACAAAGTTTTATCCGAAGACTACAACAATCCGTTGGTTATGGAGCAATCCACTTATTCGAATCAGGCGGTCTTGGTCAACAACCTTATCTGGCAGCGCTTGTTTCAAGACACAAATCACCCTTCTCAAGTAGTCTATTTGGAATTGGAAAAAATTGTAGAAAAAATTTTAAAATTGGATTTGCAAAACGAAAACAGTCTTATATGGCAGACGATGTTTGAAGCGTCCCTCAGGAATTCGGTACTTGACGAACTTGACCAGGCACCAGCATGCTGGGATCTTAGTCAGCTCAAGAAACGCATGCAATTGAGTAAACTCAATGCCTCAAACAAAAAAGCGACAAATGGTTGTGGCACTGTCTTTTTCTGGGGAATTAATGATGCTGGGAGAAGAGTCCCTTTGCATATTATGCCATCAGGGGATAAAAAGGCGATCTTTGTTGGGATTGATGATCACAATCAATTGTGGGAGTTGGACTACACGCCAGAGGCGATTTTAACAGCATTGAATGATTGTCGTCTATTGCCATCGTTGTTTACCTGCTTTTTGGTACTTTCCTTTGCACGCGGTCTCAAATGTATTGGCAGTTATTTCCAGGCAGAATATCTACCTAATATGCAAAAAGGTCTGGTTAATGCACTAAGAAAATTTCCGGAATTTGATGACGCTGCCACTTCTGTCCAAAAAATAGACCCCAATTTTTATCTTTCGGGTATGCTTGCTTTTATGAATCTTATTGAAAATGACATGATCATTCCAGCCGGGCCTCTGGAAATCATTTCCAAGGGCGGAATTAAAAATGAAGACATCGAAAAAATACTTTCTTTAACAGTCCGAGATGCGCATCTTGCGTCATTGCTTGAAACACTGCCCGATTTTGCATCCACGCTGATAAAATCTCAAGACTGGAAATATCAAGTGGCAAAAGACTCTTTGAGCGTACTTGAAGGAAAGGTCGTTATTAAAGCTTAACCCGCACCCCTGACGACGGCTAATATATCATTTTACTGGAATCAGGCCGGCATTATTTCACTTAATTATTTTAATGATTAACACAAAAAAAGCCATACCTCTTAGGGTATGGCTTTTTTTTACGACCAGGGATTCTAGCTCTCAGGGGGCGTCTCTATTTCTTGGAAAATCTCGTCGGCTGCGAGCATAACATCGACCGGCGGATTGTATCCTATGATCTCTGCTGTCTTAAGATTGATCGCGATTTTGGGTGGTTCCTCGAAAAGCTGCCCTATTTCCCTCGGCTTTGCACCATTGAACGTCTTGGCGATCGTTTTGGCGTTGAATTCACCAACGTATTTGTAACTAGCTTGGGACAGGCTCATGAGAAACCCCCACTCGACCTCGTGGGATCCAGATTGAGAAAAAGTTGGGATGTTATTGGAATTGACAAATTCCCTCAACTCTCGGATGCTGTTACTATTTATGCCGTTTTGTACGGTGGCATAGATCGCATCAACCCCTTTTTCACCCAGGTAATTAAAACATTTTTTCACTGTTTCCTCGGCTATTTTTTTATCGGGCACATCATCTTTTGTAAAACAACGTACGATTTCAAAATTGCGGTTTTTGGCAACTTTTTCTATTGTGTCAAGGGCTGCAATACTTCTACCGGAAACCGTATCCTCATATGCGACACCAAGTTTATCAAATCCGACGACATCATGGAAAGTTCTGACCTGGCGCTCATAGCGATATGGATCGACGCGGGCATGGATGTGATCAAATCCAGAGTCATCATGGCTCTTAATAATCCCTGCGCCCAGGGCATCGCTCACCGAAAAAGCCAGCGTATCTGTTGAATGCCTATCGTTCGCAAGGTCCTGGCCGGCCCAGGTACCCATGGCAATCATCAGATCAATGTCATTTTTCTTATTTAAACGATGAATGATTTTTTCCGCTGTCTTGACCCGCAGCTTATCATCCCATTTGGCCGTATAATGGGCGTCTTTGACAAATTCAATGTATCTGCTTTTTAAATTTGCAGACATCCATTTCCAGAGTTCTTCAGTCTGTTCTCCTTTTTGCGGCGGTATATTTGTTTGCTTGATCCATCCCAATTGCATCAGGCCTTTGATTGTCGCGGTAAATATCACCTGATAGTCGATATACTCGCCACCTTCATAATACCCGATTCGCCATTTTTTACCGTCCTTTAATTTCGGCGTCGTTTTAAAGATACCCTTGTCTGCGGCAAACCCTGCCGTACTGATCGCGAAGATACAAATAATCAAAATCATGATAATTTTCTTGAATGTGCTCATACCAATGCCTCCTAGTTAAATAATTTGAAAAAAAGTTAATGGTTCTGAAAATCTATTGCCTACAGGAAGGTTTCAGGGTCTAGTGGTGGCAAACCTCCTTGCAACAGGTGACGCTACGTTTACCCTCTATACTGCTGAATCGGATTATAATCGGGTTTACGAGAGTAGCTGCAATTTAAATGCCAACAAAGGCTGACAGTTTAATTTTATATGATTTTGCAACTATCGTAACCCAACGACTCACGAAGGCTTGCAGGTTATGGGGTTTCTTTGCCCTCTCCTATGGTCAGCATTATCATATAAATTCAGTTAATAAGACTGCATGATCAAGCATAAATTTCATGGTCATTGGAAATCGTGCAAGCTAAGCTGCTATGACCGCAATGGTCAGCCAGCTGGCAGGAAGATGCCAAAAACCATGGATATGTTTGGGAGTTCACTATACAAATTACCTTTATGGGATTTCGTGGATAAGCTTTGAAACAGCGAAATGTCAATTTATTGACAAGAACCAAGTTGCCTTCATCGTCAATAAGTTGGATGGTTTTTTGTCAGGCCACCAAAAAAGATTGATAATTTCGCAAAAGAACGGTATGCCTCGATGATGTTTGCCTTTAGAGTAGATGCCACCATTACATACCGATACGTTATCTGCCTTCTCATCTTCCTAAGCTACGTTCTGGTATTTTTTCATCGTCTGTGCCCTGCTGTCATCGCCCTTGATATCCAGTCCTCATTCGGCATATCCGGGACTTTGCTGGGGGTACTGGGTTCAGCCTATTTCTACTCTTACGCCATTATGCAGTTACCTACCGGTCTCATGGCGGATTCATGGGGTCCTCGAAAAACCGTATCCGTTTTCTTACTTCTAGCCGGGGTTGGCTCAATCGTAATGGGTATTGCACCGAATTTGGCGGTGGCTGTCACAGGTCGGGTTCTTGTCGGTATCGGCGTCTCGACCGTCTTCGTCTGCAACTTCAAACTGCTTTCCGAATGGTTTACCCCACGCCAATTTATCATCATGGGCAGTGCCTTCATGTCCATGGGCGGCATCGGTGCGCTGTCTTCAAGCACGCCTCTAGCCTGGGTTAGCAACACCATTGGTTGGAGAATGACGTTTCTGTTTGTAGGGATAATTACGCTGCTGATGGCAGCGCTCGTGTATGTGTTTGTTCGCAACCGGCCATCCGAGATTGGATTGCCGCCAATTACTGCCAATCGGGAGGACACCCAAAACGGCATGGGCCTGCTCAGCGGCATGAAGATGGTCGTCGCATCAGGACGCTTCTGGCCGCCGGCTATCTGGGCGTTTTGTGTCATCGGCATATCTTTTTCCATCGGCGGATTGTGGGGCGGGCCTTATCTGATGCAAATATATGGCCATAGTAAAACTTCAGCCGGTGGGGTGTTATCCACCTTCGCTTTGGCCTTGATCTTCGGAAGCCCGATATCAGGCTGGTTTGCCAACCAAATTGGCAGAAAATCGGTTCTTATCAGCGCCAGTTTGATTTTAATGATCGTCAGTGGCATCATGGGCTTATACGTGGACTCAATGACCCTGCCAGCGCTTTACGTTCTTTTTTTCTTTCTTTTTTTCTCCGGCGGCGCCATTGGACCCGTAATTGCGACAGTAGCCAAGGAGCTATTTCCCATTGCCATTTCGGGAACGGCGGTCGGCGCGATTAATCTTTTCCCATTCGCGGGTGCTGCGCTTTTTCAAGTCTTGATCGGCGCTGTGCTGACCGCCCGGAGCCTGGGCCAGGCGCAATATACGGCAGTCGGATTTCGGTATATGTTTCTGATTTGCTTAGTCGGGAGCATCGTCTCGCTTGTGGCTGCCTTTATGATAAAAGAAACCCTTCAACATAGGAAAGGTTCCTAATGGATAAAATCCGGGAAATTACCATCGAAACACTGATTAACCGCTACGAGGTACTGCTGCTGGATGCCTTCGGCGTCCTGGTTCATTCGTCAGGGACACTTGCGGGAGCCGCTGAGCTCATCACGGAGCTTAACCGGTCTGCGAAACCCTACTACATATTGACCAATGACGCTTCCAGACTGCCGGCCACTGCCGCTACCCGCTTCAAACGCATGGGCCTGGCAATCGAAACCGACCGGATTATCACTTCGGGGTCTTTGTTAGAAGGTTACTTCGCCCAAAACCGGCTGATAGGTTCACGCTGCGTTGTGCTGGGACCTGAAGACAGTGTCCATTACGTGGAATTGGCCGGAGGGCTGGTGGTAACCCCGGATGATAAATTTGATGTCGTGGTAATCGGAGATGAATCCGGCTTTCCCTTTCTCGATACCGTGGATTCTGTTTTGACCGGGCTGATCCGCAAACTTGATCACGGCGAAAATGTTCACCTGGTATTGCCCAATCCTGATTTGATCTATCCTAAATCCGATCGGGAATTTGGTATTACCGGCGGAGGTATCGCCCTGATTTTAGAAGCAGCGCTGCACCAGCGCTATCCCGGACAAACAAATTTGCGCTTTGACAGGCTGGGAAAGCCCCATGATACTATCTTTAAGGAGGCTTTGCGACGCAGTGGTACCAGAAATATGGTGATGATCGGAGACCAGCTTGCAACGGATATTCGCGGTGCCCGCGCTTTCGGAATCGACTCCGTGCTGATTGCCAGCGGTGTCGCCAATATGCATGCCATCACGGTTGATGATGATCATCTGATGCCGACCTACGCGATGCAGTCCATCTTTGTATGAATGAAGATATGGATAATTTATTTGAACGGATTCGTAAGACTTGCAGGGACGTTGCCGCCAGTGCGTCGTGGGTCCACATCGATTCCGATCGTATCCCGGCCTATGCTGCCTCACTTCCGGTGCAGTCGGCAATTTCAAGTGAGCTTGATCCTCAGTGCCACTACCTCGGCCAAGAAGAAAAAACAGTTTCATTTTTGTTGACCCTGGACACGATCAATTTCGGCTCCGGCTATTTTCCCCACTTACACAAACGCCCAGGAATGTCTGGATATTTTTCAATTGCATCTTCATTGAATGACGTGTACAACAACCAGGGTTGTCTCTCAGCCAAAGAATTAGATAACATCACGGTTAAAAAATGCACCCGCATTTTCGGTCAGGATCCTGCTAATAAAACCATTCAGGAGCTGATGCAACATTTTACCACCGCGCTGAGGGATCTGGGTCGATATTTGCTCGACGACTTCGACGGTGAGTTTACTGCCCTGGTGGAGGCTGCCCAATTTTCCGCCGGGCGCTTGGTGCAGCTTCTCAAAAAAATGCCCTATTTCAATGATGTCGGAAGCTATAATGGGGCTGAAGTCCCATTCTTAAAACGAGCACAAATTACCGTCGCGGATCTGAATATCGCCTTTCAGGGCCGACGATGGGGGCAGTTTAACGATTTGGATCATCTGACCATCTTTGCCGATAATCTGGTGCCCCACGTATTGCGAATGGATGGTGTGTTGATATATGAAAAATCATTGATCAAGCGAATTGACGGAGGCACATTGATTCCAGCAGGTTCGGCCGAAGAAGTGGAAATCCGGGCCTGTGCCCTTCATGCGGTTGAACTCCTTAAAAAAGAAATTCTTAAATCGGAGTTACTTGTAAACTCACCGCAACTCGACTACTTGCTCTGGAATCGTGGTCAGCAGCCCCATTACAAGGCGGTACCACGACACCGGACCCGATGTGTTTTCTATTAGCAGCAATTAAAATAATCGGCGGACTGACCTTCCGAACCTCAATGCCGATTTACTGAGAACAACGAACAATATACAACTGCCACTCGTTAAGCTCGGAGTGTTCAATGACAGCAAGGTCTGATATCAGTTCCAAGCATATTGCATTCTATGATCCTGAGAGAAAAGGCATATTCATTCATACCGACCAATTGAAAGAAAGTCCTTTTAAAATCGGTGACAGATTCTCGGTTCGCAAAGGTAAACGGGAACTGTTTGCCATGACCCTTATCAAAGACGATACAGGCGAGATTTTCTATGACAAAAATGGAATTTTTGTCGAACGAACTCGTAAAATTGATATTCTACTTGGCGGCATTTTCGATGAATATGTAATCTATATTGAACCCGAAATCCAGCAAACCATAAAGATAAAGGCACTTGAAATTGTGAGGGACAATAACCAGAAGTGGTTTTAAAATTGGAGGAAACGTGAATTCTAATTTTTGCACAGAACTGAAGAACGGCAATCTGCTGATTGGAACACTTATTACAATGCCGGTACCGGAAGTTGCCGAAATCATGATCGAGGTTGGATTTGACTGGCTATTTGTCGACACCGAGCACGCACCTTTCAATGCAATAGACGCCCTAAAAATTTTGCAGACTGCCGGCAATCGGTGCCCCTGTGCCGTTCGAATCCCGGCAAACAATGAGGTCTGGATAAAAAAAGCACTTGATATTGGTGCCGATGGAATAATTGCGCCCCAGGTAAATTCGGCTGACGAGGCCAAACAAATTGTGCGCTTATGCAAATATCCGCCCGAAGGTATCCGGTCAGTCGGTATCGGCAGAGCGCATAAATATGGTCTCGGTTTTAAAGAATATGTGGCGAAGGCCAATGATAGCGTCGCTGTGATCTTACAGGCCGAAAACACCAACGCCTTGAAAAACATATCAGAAATTGTCCGGGTGCCGGGAGTCGATGCTATTTTTATCGGACCCTATGATTTATCTGCCAGCATGGGGAAGATGGGAGACTTAACCGATACCGATGTTCGCAACGCAATCGCAACTATCGCGGAATGCTGCCGTAATGCCGGACGTTGCGTGGGAATATATGTGGATACGGCCGAAACCGCCGCCAAGTTTATCCGGCAAGGATTTACCTTGATCGCAGTTAGTACGGATGGCCTTTATATGGCGTTAGGCGCAAAGAAAACACTGAATTCTCTTAGGTCCAAACCTCGTTAAATAGTTTATTGGTTGACTGGTTGATCGGGTAAATTAATGTTTATGCAGTTAGTATGTTAGGATTGTTGAAACCTCAAGTGTCCAATTATTTTTTGCTAAAATGGGCTAAATCCATATTTGCAACTACTTAACCAATGAACTAATCAACAAATCAACGATATCTAAAATCTTTTTACGGATTCAGATACTTAGACACGAAGGAATTTTATGCAATTTCGAAGTGGCAAAAACTTGTAGGAAAGGCCGGGGGGTATTTCGATGACGGATGATATTTTGGGGAAGATGAAAAAAAACGTGTACTATCCTGGAAACCATCTGGGGAAGAAACAAATATTAAAGGGTCTGGTTGAAAAGGGATTGCTTCATCGCGCGGACGGCTCCTTTCTTTGCGGACCGGACAGTGAACCCAATTATTGTCTGACGGAAAAGGGTATTCTCTACAAAGAACGTCAGATCAAGTAGGAGTTGGTATGCCGCGTGGGAATACACTTCAAGCGGAGCACGAATCCATCATAGCGGATTTATTGGACGAATTGAAGCCGCTAAAATTTAAAGCGCCGGTCAGTTATGTCTACAATCCACTGGCATATGCCAAGGCTTCATATGTTAAGTATCTGCAGCTTTATGCGCAATCGCCCAAAGAAATTGTCCTGATCGGAATGAATCCCGGACCCTGGGGAATGGCGCAAACCGGCGTGCCCTTCGGCGAGGTGACGGCAGTCAGGGATTGGCTGAATATCAAGGCCCCCGTCGGCAAACCTGCAAAAATGCATCCAAAGCGACCGATTACAGGGTTCGAATGCACCCGCCGTGAAGTCAGCGGGCAACGTTTATGGGGATGGGTACAAAAAGCGTTTAAGACCCCGGAGAACTTTTTCTCTCGTTTTTTTGTAGCGAACTATTGCCCCCTGATGTTTCTTGAAGCCAGCGGCCGCAACCGTACCCCCAATCAACTGCGGACAAGCGAACGCAGGCCTTTGTTAAAATGTTGCGACAGAGCGCTACGCCGCACCATTGAACAGCTAACGCCTCGCTATGTGATCGGTGTGGGACTTTTTGCGGAAGAACGCGCCCGGATTGTTTTGTCCGATTTGGAGGTGACCATCGGACGGATTACCCACCCGAGCCCTGCCAATCCCAAAGCAAATCGCGGATGGGAAGCAATTATCGAAAAGGAGTTTGCAACAATGGGGATTGAATTGTGAATGCCTTGGGAATTCGGAAAAGCATAAATTTTGAACAATCAAATTAGCCACGGACACACACAGACATACACGGATCTTTTTCAGTGGTAAAATCAGCGACCACCAGCAAGCTGGGGGGATGAGGATGGACCCTCTAATTGGCCGGGGCAATGCTCTGCTGGTGGTCGCTGATTTGTCTGTGGTTGTCTGGGTGAGTCTGTGGCTGACCTTATAAAAAAGTGGAACTCGGAAAAACTTGAAACTAAAAATACCAGCTAAACCACACCACCGTATTTTTCTGCTACTCCTGCTCTTCATAGGTGGTTGCGTCAGTGGCAATCAGATGAGCCGGGAACATCCCGCAAGCGGGAAAACGGATGGCCATCGGGCGACCGAAGCCGAAGCATTCCACCAGAAAGTGAAATGGCTGCAGGACGATCTGGCGGCCCTCAGCCAACAGTCAGATCAAATGGAAGCCAGGCAGGTGGCAAAGACCGCCATTACCTACGCCAATCATTTGGCCGTTGAATACCGGTTGGTTCGCCCGGCGGTTTTACACAATCTGCTGATTCGGGTGGGACTGAAAGATCGGGGTTTGTGTTACCATTGGACGGAGGATCTCCTCAAACGGCTCCAAACATTGGATTTGAGAACCTATCAGCTTCACTGGGGAGTGGCGTACCGCGGCAGTGATTTATGGGAACACAATAGTGTCGTCATCACCGCCAGGGGGCAGGCTTTTGAAAAAGGAATAGTCTTGGATCCATGGAGACATTCCGGGGATCTTTATTGGGCATTGATCGATGCCGACCAATACCCGTGGAAAAAGCTGCCGCCGTCGGATTGGTAAAACAAGAACAAAAAAACCAATTTCTGCGCTGATGAGTTTTTCCGGGTAAAACAGATGTGTAACTGATTGCCTGGACAAAAGAAATACCAAATAACAAATCCCAATGATCAAAATCCCAAATTCAACTCGGCTGATTTCGACAGGCTAAATTCTAACTGAGCACGTCCGAAGGCAGTCCGGGAGATTGTAAAGAGAAGCTTGTCGCAGACCAAATGCTATATGGTCATTGGAGATTGAAATTTGAAATTTATTTGTAATTTGGTGCTTGGGATTTGGGATTTAATTCTCTGATTTTAAATTCATTAGGTGATAAAAGATGCTCATGGATATATTCGAGCTAGTAAAAGCAGCCCAAAAGAGGTTAAAGGGACATGCCCATGTGACCCCCATCGTGACTTCTCGAACCTTGGATCGGCTTGGTGGCGCACAAATCTTTTTGAAATGTGAAAATTTTCAGCGAATAGGTGCTTTTAAATTTAGGGGTGCCTACAATGCCATGTCCCAGCTAACGGATGACCAAAAAAAGCGCGGTGTTATCACCCATTCATCCGGCAACCACGCCCAGGCGGTGGCCCTTGTAGGTCGGCTATTGGGAATTAAAACCGTGGTCGTCATGCCGGATGATGCACCGCCGATCAAACGTTCCGCAACCGAGGACTATGGCGCCTCGGTGATCGAATATAACCCTGCTGACGCCTCTCGCGAAAAGATCTCACGAGATCTTTCAGTCCGGCATGGCTATACCCTGGTTCCGCCTTATGATCATATTGACATTGTTGCCGGTCAGGGAACTGCCGCCATGGAATTGTTTGACGAGTTAGGGTCGCTGGATATGTTATTGGTACCCTGCGGTGGCGGAGGGTTGTTGAGCGGTTGTGCGGTGGCCGCCAAAGGGAAAAATCCGAATTGTCGTGTAATCGGCGTCGAGCCGGAATTGGCTGATGATGCTACCAGATCATTCCATTCCGGCAAACTACAGTCGGTAAAAAATCCACCCACCATTGCTGATGGCACCCGCACCCCTTCCTTGGGAGACATCACGTTTCCGCTCGTGCGGGAATATGTCGATGATATGAAAACGGTGCCGGAAAGTGCCATTATCGAGGCGGTAAAATTTTTATTTTACCGCACCAAACTAGTGGTAGAGCCTTCGGGGGCGCTGGGTGTGGCCGCGATTTTGAGCGGACAAATCAACCCCTGTGGCCGGATCGGTATTATTCTCAGTGGCGGCAACCTTGACGGAGCGACCATTAAAATAATATTGGATTCTTAAAACTTGACTTAGATCTTGCGATACATACTATGATGTACCAGTCAACGTTTTGAACATATTAAAATAGCGGACATAACGAATGAAGATATACACCGGCACCGGTGATCGGGGTAAAACCAGTCTCTTTAGCGGACAAAGGGTTTCGAAGGCAAATGAACGCATCGAAACCTATGGAGACATGGATGAGTTAAACTCACTCATCGGTGCATTGATTGCCAGCCTTACGTCGGAACTAGCGGAGCTTGCCGGCGAATTGCAGCAGATCCAAAGGAATCTTTTTACCATCAGCGCACTGATGGCAACCACACCGGATTCGCCTGCCATGCAAACCGTTTCCGACATTTCACAGCAGCACATCGATTTTTTGGAGAATGCCATCGATCGTATGCAAGAAGCGCTCCCCGAATTGAAAGGGTTTATTTTACCCGGTGGGCATTCGACGGCAGCATGGGCCCATCTTGCCCGAACAACTTGCCGACGGACGGAACGGAAAATGGTCCGCTTTCTGGATGCCTCTTCACAAGATCAGGTACCCGACTCATACCAGAGAGCCTTGATATACATCAATCGGTTGTCGGATTATTTTTTCGTGGTAGCGCGCTATTGCAATCATATGCTCCAGGTACCTGAAAAGCTATGGAAAAATTGAAGTCGCGGTGACCCGTGAAAACTATAGTCGATAATTACTCATCTGAATTGATAGAACGCCGCTGGCTGTCCGATAGATCCTTTGAGATAACCCTTGAAAAACCGACCACATTTGAATATTTAGCCGGCCAGTGGATTCGTCTCACCTCAGACGCCGTCGAACGGGACTATACGCTGGTAACCGCACCGACCGACCCGAATCTTGCGCTTTGTATTCGATATATAGAGGGCGGCAGCCTGGTCCCAACACTGAGCCATGTCCCAATCGGTACCCGCTTCGATTTTAAAGGTCCCCAGGGTTACTTTACCTTCAAACCTTCTCATCGGCCGGCGGTGTTTGTGGCCACCGGAACCGGTGTGGCTCCCTTTGTATCGATGGCGCGCTCTGGTGTGTCCGGGTTTACCCTCCTTCATGGTGTCCGCACAGCAGCAGATCTTTATTATGCATCTGTATTGAAATCAACTGCCAAGCACTATATCCCCTGTCTATCAGAAAATCACGCCTCTTCGGAAGATGTTTTCCATGGTCGTGTTACGGATTTTTTATTTAAACATCTGGCGCCGGGGCCTTACGATTTTTATCTGTGTGGTCGCCGGGAGATGATCCGGGATGTGACGATTTGTGTAGATGAAAAATTTCCAGAATCCTTGATTTTTACGGAAATTTTTTATTAGGTGCCATTTCTTTGATATGATTTGCCTATATAGAGGTTTGAGGGTTTATCTGATCCTGAAAACACCAATCCAATTTTCAAACTATATCTTCAAAGTAAATGAAATATATCTTAGATCGACAGTCGCTTTAATGTCTATTGACATCTTGCTGGTAAAATACTAGGTTGGTAGTCAATACTTAACTTGGGAGGTAATTCATCGTGGAATTCAAAGAATTGGTCAAAGCAAGACGCAGTTGTCGAGGGTATGATGGCGCTGAGATCACTGAAGAACAGTTGTCCTTCATCCTGGAAGCAGGTCAATGGGCCCCCAGCCCGCTGAACCTACAACCATTTGAGTTCATTGTTATTACAGACCAAAACATCAAGGCTCGGATAAAAAGAATCAGCGAAGAGGCCAGGCAAGCTGTCATAGATAATGGTGGTCCCGGATGGGCAGCCAAATATGACATGAACTTTATAGAAGAAGCGCCCGTTTTGATAGCAATCGTTGTTGATCCCTCTAAAGGAGGATTGGGCAGCTTTTTCGGTCAACCATACGGTGCCATGCAGGCGGCCTCTGCATGTATTCAAAACATGATGCTGGCCGCATCGGAAAGGGGATTAGAATCTCTCTGGTTTACTTTCTTTGCGCCCGCGAAACTTCAAGAGGCGCTGGATATTCCGCAGAACCTTGAAATTGCCGGGATCCTACCTATTGGAAAGCCCAAGGAGCCGATAAAAGCGCCGCCTCGCAAAGCGCCGAAAGTTCACCGCCAGCGCTATCTGAAAATGAATCAATAAGGTAGAGGTTTTTATAGCAAAGAATCCACGCCCTAAGAACCTGGCTTTGGTTTGTCCCCTGGAAGGGGGCTCTCCACGACGCTGCTCTGCTCAACATACTTGTGGAGTGTTGGCCTCCGGCTCGTAGAGCCTACGGATCGGAGAGAGTAATGGAGTATTGGAAAAACAAAAACCCAACACTGATCTTCTGTATCCTTAGCCAGAGGCCATCGAGATTCTCACATGCATAGAGATCACGATCGATAGTCCATTACTCCAGTACTCCAATACTCCATCACTCCTTGAAACTGTTACAGGCAAAGCAGATAATATCTGACCTGGCCCAGAGGACCAGGATTTCAAAGTTTGATTAAAAAGTCTAACAACTAATCCAACCTGAAACGGCCGGCCTTTCATACTGCTATTGACTGTTTTTTTTCTTAGAGATCCGGCGGCGCTCCTCATCTCGAATTTCTCTTCGGAGTAGTTTGCCGACTTTTGACTTTGGTAACATATCCCGGAACTCGATGTATCCGGGCACCTTATAAGGTGCCAATTTCTCCCGGCACCATTGAAGAAGCTCTGCCCCCCCTACCCCTCTGGCATCCGCTTTTAAAACAACAATTGCCTTAACGCGTTCCCCTACTTTTTCGTCGGGGACACCCACCACGCAGGCGCCGATCACCGTCGGATGGTTTTGCAGTACGGCTTCGATCTCCGAAGCAGAAATTCGAAAAGCTTTATGCTTAATGATGTCAGCCGAACGCTCCACGTAGATAAGTTCTCCATCGGAATCCTGCTTGACAAAATCACTCATTCGGTAGAAGATTTTTCCGTTAATTTCCACATACGATCGTTTGGTTTCTGCGGGCTTATTCCAGTATTCTTTGACGGTATAAGGCGATGTGACCAGCAGTTCGCCGATTTCACCGGTAGGAACGGGTTTTAGGGTTTCCGGATCGACCACCATACATTCTCTGCTTTTCAAGGGAAGACCCAGGGTCGCCGGCTTTGGGTTTTCATCTATTCGACTGTAGGTAACATGGCCGGCTTCGGTGGAACCATAGACCTGATAAATGGGTACGCCGAATCGCTCTTTCCAGCGATTGAAAACTTC
This sequence comes from Desulfobacterales bacterium, assembly GCA_050124355.1. GTDB lineage: Bacteria > Desulfobacterota > Desulfobacteria > Desulfobacterales > JAFDCJ01 > JAFDCJ01. Next base: position 19,062 of record JASFFJ010000040.1, read on the forward strand.
CAATGGCAATACATCACCGCCGCAGTAGCAATAACGCAGAGACCCTAAATTGTATTGATCGATACGGTCATTTTCCAGAATCATCCGATATAAGGCCGGTACCCCAAGAAACCAACGCACCCGATGACGCTGAATGGTTTCAAGAATGGCATCCACCTGGGGCATCGGCATAAGGGCGGTGGTGTTGCCTTTGTTCAATCCCAGGGCCATAAACAGACCCAATGCCATAATGTGGAAAAGGGGATTCACTGCGATATAAACATCTTCGCCTTCCTTGAGATGATCAGCGGCCACGTCGTCCGTGACGTCGTTGACGTATGAAACCATGCCAATGTGGTTGCCGGGAACACCCTTGGGAAAACCGGTTGTCCCCCCGGTATAAAGTATATACGATAGGTCTTGCCAGGGATCTAGATCAACAGGGGTGTTTAAGGGCGCATGCTTTAAGAGCGTTTTGAACGAATAGATCCCCTCGCCTTGATTCACTTTTCCATGGGGAATTTTATCAAAAAGCACACCCAGATAGCGTTTCCAAAAGGGCAGCGGGTCCGCCAGATTGGTGACAATAATTCTTTTGAGTCCGGAATCGGAAAATACTTCGGTAGCATAACAAAAATTTGTATCCAGACAAATGATCGTTTCAGCCCCTGAATCCCTGATCATGTAGTCAAGCTCATGGGAGGTATATATGGGTGAGACCGGCACGATCACGGCACCTATTTTCTGGATACCTAAAAAGGAAATGATCCATTGGATACAGTTGGAAAGGTAGATCATAACCTTATCGCCTTTTTTCACCCCCAGATCGGTCAAAGCACCGGCAAAGCGTTCGCTCAAGTTATGCAATTGTGAAAAAGAGAGCCGCTCACCCAGATACAACACGGCGGCTTTATCCGGATAGCGTTCACTCATTTGGTCAAATCGCGTAAAGGTTAATTCAGCTTCTCGGGTTTTGGCGTTGGATTCCATTATATTCAAATACCAAAATAGGCCGATCGAATATCCGGATTGTTCATCAATTCCTGACGGGTACCTTCTAGGACTGCGGCACCGTTTTCGAGAATAAAGGCATAATCCACAATCGGCAGGACCGGCCGTGCGTATTGCTCGGTGACGATGATGGAGATTCCCTGCTCATCACGAATCTCTTTGGTCGCCCGCACCAAAACGGCTTGCATCAAGGGGCTCAAGCCCAGCAGAGGTTCGTCCAGCAGCAACAATTTAGGCTGGGCCATCAGTGCACGCCCAATGGCCAGCATCTGCTGCTCACCACCGCTCAAAAATCCACCAATTCTTTTTTGAAGCTTTTCCAGGGCTGGAAAAATTTTGAATACATAATCCAGGGTCTTTTTGGCCTGAGCGGCGGAGGCCAGGTAGCCACCAATGCGCAGGTTTTCCAGAACGGTGCATTCTTTAAAAATTCTGCGCCGTTCCGGACACAGGACAAGTCCTTTTTTGGCACGCCGACTGGGTTTAAGCCCCGTAATTTCTTCTCCAAGATAT